>JAUIIF010000132.1 GCA_030431945.1 Bacteroidia bacterium
GTGCACAAACGGGCACTGGAAAAACGGCTGCTTTCCTTTTGCCACTCATTGATCGTCAGACGCGTGGTGAGTTGCCTTCTGATTCAGTCCATACCTTGATTATTGTGCCTACGAGGGAGCTGGCGCTGCAAATCGAGGAAGAATTTAAAATTCTTTCGAAGGGCACCACCTTTACGTCTATTTGCCTGATTGGTGGCCGGAACATTAATACGGACATCCAACGCCTGAAGCGGGATTATGACCTCGTCGTCGCAACCCCGGGTCGCCTTAAGGATCTGCATGGTCAGGGCAAGATTGACCTGAAGGAAGCCTCCGTACTCATCCTCGATGAGTTTGACCGGATGCTCGACATGGGCTTCCAGAAGGACGTCACCTTCCTGGCGGACCAAATGGGCGAACGCGACCAGACCCTGCTCTTTTCCGCTACCCTGGATAAAACGCAGCAGCAACTCATTGATCGCTTCCTGACCAATCCGGTTACCGTTGCGGTGAGCAGCGGCGAAGCCAGTGCTGAACACATCAACCAAACCGTTCGCTACGTGGATGGCGATGAGCGCTTCGACGTGCTCGTTGAATTGATGAAAGAGCCGGAACTCAAACGGGTGCTGGTTTTTGCAGAAACCAAGCACCGGGTAAAAAAGATTACCAAAAAACTGAATCAGGCGGGCATCAAGGCCGACGAAATTCACGGTAACAAAAGCCAGAATTACCGCCAGAAAGCCCTGAATGCTTTCAAGGCCGGTAAGATCAAGGCGCTTTGTGCCACGGACGTTGCCGCTCGCGGTCTTGACATCGATGACATCACCCACGTCATTAATTTCGAGGCACCAACTGACTACGATGTCTACATCCACCGCGTCGGCCGTACCGGCCGCGCCGGCAAAACCGGCGAAGCAATTACGTTCGTAGACAAGTAACTGCTTACGGTGTAAACAGAAAGACCCCTCCTCCGGCAACCGCCAGGGGAGGGGTTTGTCTGTTTACGGGGCAGGGCTTGCTCATGGTTTCCGTTGTCATTTACTTCGCGCCGGTAATGCTGGTAATCCCTGAGCCGATGGGGCGCAGGTTCCGCTGCCAACGGTGGGAGAAGTGGAAGATCAATCTTCTACTTCTGCCTGCGTGAAGGTGCCGGCCTGGACTTTATTGATGTAGTCCCAAAAAGCCGCTACCGTTACGATTTTCCAGTCGCCGTCAACTTTTTCCATCAGTCTTAACTCCTGACTGATCTGGTACGTTTTCTCCTCATCATCGCTATTGTACTGTTCCCAGGTCAGGTGGGCGACTTTATCGCCGTAGAACCGGGTGCGCAGGTTCAGCCTTTCCACTTTCGGGTGGCCAAGGGTGCCACCCAGGGTAACCGGGTTTTCTTTGATGTAATTGCCAATCCGGCGATCTACCTCACTCCAGCCTACTTTGGCGTCATAGGTGCCGTCAGTATTGTTCCAGGCCTGAAAGGCGTAGTCTTCGTTGATCCAGTGTTCCTTCCAGCAATCATAGTCGCGGGCGAAGAAACAGGCGGTTTCGTCCTCAATCACTTCCATGATTGCGGCCAGTTCAGCGTCTTCGTCAAATGAAGCGGTGACGCTTAGTTCTCCGGCACTGGTTTTGGTGTCCTGGCAGGAGGTCAGGCACAGGCAACAAAAGAGGGGGAGTAAATAAAATAATCTTCTCATGGTACTGGATTTATTTTATTACGGAAAAGGGTTACAAGAATTAACTTGTTTGAACAATTAATATAGTGCTTACGGGGGACAAATGCAAATGGACGCTTGCCGCAGGCCTGCTTTTCGGGCAAGCCTTGCACCTGCGTCCGCGCCCGCTAATCATTGCCCGAATTCGCAACCAAAAACCCCGCCAGTAACATTACCTTTGCACCCGCAAAGATGATACCCCATGAAATTCGACGTCAAGACCATTGACCAGAAGTGGCAGCAGTACTGGAAGGACCACAAGACTTACCGCACGACTAATGACACCACCAAGCCGAAATACTACGTACTGGATATGTTTCCGTACCCTTCGGGCGCGGGCCTGCACGTTGGTCACCCGCTGGGGTATATTGCCTCTGACATCGTTACGCGCGTAAAGCGGCAACAGGGCTACAACGTTTTGCACCCCATGGGATTTGACGCTTTCGGTTTGCCGGCGGAACAGTACGCCATTGACACCGGCGTTCACCCCAGCGTATCTACGGAGAAAAACTGTCGCCGCTATAAAGAGCAAATGGAGGCACTGGCCCTTAGCTTTGACTGGGACCGGGCGGTTAATACCTCCGACCCTAAGTACTATAAATGGACCCAGTGGATCATCGGCCAGGTTTTTGAGCACTGGTACGACAACCAGGCGGGCAAAGCCCGCCCCATCCAGGAATTGCGGGACCACCTGGCCCAACGGGGTACGGAAGGGCTGGATGCGGCACAGTCAGCGCCCCTGGAGGTGACGGCCGCCGCCTGGGCCGGCATGACGGCTAAAGAGCAGTCGGAGGTGCTGATGAACTACCGGCTGGCCTTCCGGTCCGTAAGCTACGTCAACTGGTGTGAAGCCCTCGGTACGGTACTTGCCAACGACGAGGTAAAGGATGGCCGCAGTGAACGGGGGAACCACCCCGTGGTGCAGAAGCCCATGCTGCAGTGGAGCCTGCGGATCACGGCCTACGCCGAACGCTTACTGGCTGGTCTGGATACCGTGGATTACTCGGATGGCCTCAAGGCACAGCAGCGTAACTGGATTGGCCGGAGCACCGGCGCCCAGGCCTTCTTCGACATCGAAGGACGGGAAGAACCACTGGAGGTCTTTACCACGCGGCCGGATACCATTTTCGGCGTCACCTTCATGGTTATTGCTCCGGAACACGAACTGGTCAGTGAACTGACCACACCGGCACAGGAAAAGGAAATTCAGGATTACCTCGCTTACGTGGGGAGCCGGAGCGAAATCGACCGCCAGCAGGAAACGAAAGTAACGGGTGCCTTTACGGGTGCTTATTGTATCAATCCGCTCAACGGTGCCCGGGTGCCGATTTACATTGCTGAATACGTCCTGAAAGATTACGGTACGGGGGCAATTATGGCCGTCCCCAGTGATGATGAACGGGACAAGCGCTTTGCCGAGAAATTCGGCATTGAGATCATTGACGTGATTGATAAGTCCGATTACCCCGGCGCTACGCTGAAGGATAAGGTGGGCAAGCTCATCAATTCCGACTTCCTCAACGGCATGGAGGTGCCCGAGGCCATCGTGGCCGCTACCGAAAAACTGACGGCCATGGGCCGCGGTGAACAACAGGTGAATTACCGGATCCGCGACCTGGTCTTCAGCCGGCAACGGTACTGGGGAGAACCCTGGCCGATCATCTATTCCGAAGACGGTGTGCCGCAACTGGTAGACACTGACAGCCTGCCGGTTACCTTGCCGCCCATGGAAGATTTCCGGGCCGTCTCCGGCATCAGTCCCCTGGAGCGGGCAACGGACTGGAATCAGACGCCGCAGGGCCGCCGGGAAACCGACACCATGCCCGCTACCGCGGGTTCCAACTGGTACTACCTGCGCTACATGGACCCGACGAATGACGAGGAGTTTGTCGCTAAAGACGTCGTTGACTACTGGCAGGACGTAGACCTTTACGTGGGGGGGGCGGAGCACGCCGTGAGCCACATCCTCTACAGCCGCCTGATTCATAAATTCCTTTTTGACCTCGGCAAAGTGCCCACCCGGGAGCCTTACAAAAAATTGCTGAACCAGGGAATGATCGGGGCACCGATCACGAGCATACACCTTGGAATCATGCTGAGTGATGACGGTCAGCGTCATCCCATTTGGGTAAGCAGTAGCCTTGCCGAAAATAGCCCGTTGGAAATTGAGGGGTTAGGAAAGGGACATTTGGTGCTGGATGAATCAACCTTGGAACGAAATGTTCCCTTGCGGATGGTTGAGGAGACCAGCGTGAATAATGAGCCGAGCTATCGGATATACAAAGACGCTATTAATGCAGCTCAGCAAGATCAGGCGATGGATGCTGCTTACCTCAGAACGGTGTTGCAGCAAGGCAGTGCTTTTGCCTGGGAAACAGATAAAGATGGCAGGCAATTTATTGAATTGAGCTACCAGATGGGGAAAATGTCGAAACGTTACCACAACGTCATCAACCCTGACGACATCAGTGAACGGTACGGTACGGATTGCTTCCGGATGTATGAGATGTTCCTGGGCCCCATCGACCAGGCTAAGCCGTGGAGTGTCAGCGGCATTGACGGGGTATACCGCTTCCTGCGCCGCTTCTGGGGCATGTTTACCAACGAGCAGGACGAACTGCAAGTGACTGCTGCTGCGGCGACTAAAGAAGAAATGAAGACGCTGCATACACTGATCAAGAAGGTGACGGAGGATGTGGACAAGCTGAGCTTCAATACCTGCATCTCTGCCTTTATGGTGGCCACCAACGAGTTGATTAAAGGCAAGTGCCATAAGCGGGACGTGCTGGAACCCATGGTGCGGTTAATTGCTCCGTTTGCGCCGCACCTTGCGGAAGAGCTGTTTGCAGCCCTGGGGGGAGAGGGCAGTGTCCACCTGTCTCCGTGGCCGGAGGTAGAAGAAAAATGGCTGGTGGAAGATAGCTTCACCTATCCGATTGCCTTTAATGGAAAGACGAGGCTTACGCTGGACTTTCCCGCCGGAGCCTCCAAAGAGGAAATTGAAGCTGAAGCAAAGGATCACCCTGAAGTAGCTAAGCACCTGGAAGGCAAGACGATCCGTAAAGTGATCGTAGTGCCTAAGCGAATGGTTAATTTCGTAGTAGGGTAGTCTTTACCTTCCCTTGCGCACCGAAGGCAGTTTACTGCGGGCCGCTTTTTTTAGCGAAAGGGCGGGTTCAGGTATGTCCGACGGACTCGCTCTCATTCAGCTTTTTGAGGAGCCATTCGTATTCCATGATGGCTCCGGAGGTGCCGGTTATTTTTTCTTTAAGTGCCCTGATGTTCCGCTCGTATACCCGCTGGCTGTAGCGATTACGCGTTTCCCGTAAGCTGACCAGGGATTTGGTAAAGCGGATAAAGCGGTTCCCGGATTTACGAAACTTGGTGGCTTCCCGTGACCGGATCAGGTAAAGCCTCAGGCTTTCCAGGCTGGACTCCACCAGTTGGTACTGCCCCAGCTCGTAGTAGGCAATGATCTGGTAAAGCCGGCTGCGCAACTGGTAGAAGAAATTGGTGAACCTGACCCTCCCCAGCCGGCTCAGGGCCTCCTGGTACTGACCTTTGAACAAAGATATTTTGGCCAGGCTGAATGCGTAAGCGTTTTCGCGCGCTTCCGGGAGTAAGTTTTTTCTGAAATTTTCCGTGAAATTCTCCGCCCATTCGAAATCACCCAGCAGGCAGGCCAGCGAAATGATGTTGCTGTAGGTAATCTGGTAAATCAAGCCGTTTTCCAGAACCATACCACTTGCCGTTGCCTGTTTATAAATGTTGAACATTTCCCGACGATAGCTGAGGTCGTTCTGGTTTATTTTCTTGGCACAGTAATTAAGTAAATGGCGGTAGATGTCGCGTTGGTCCGATTCCGGCAGACGGGAGGTATGCTGTATGAGCAGTTTCTTGAGGGTGAAATAGTGCAGTGGTTCCTCCGGATAGAGAATGGTGAGCAGGCACTTCCGGTAAAGACTGATCAGGGGAGGCTCGTCGGAGCTGCTTCGCTCAATTTGATGCTGGAGGTCGGTCGGAAAGGCTGCCCGGCTTTCTCCTACCTCGGTCAGGGCCATCAGTTCGCAGCTTTTTTCCAGTTTGATGGCCTGGTACCAGTTGTCCAGCGAATGAAGTACCTGCTGCAGGCTTTGGTCGGATAGCCGCCGCTCCTCCTGGCGTAAGATTTTGTGCTTGAGCAGGTTAAGCTGGTAGGTGTTGAGCAGTTGCTGGCTTCCCCAGGCTCCGGGCGCAGCCTGATCGTAGTTCGTTTTCTTCAGCTCGGCGTTCACCAATTTAGTCAGTTGACGCTGGTGTGCAGCTTGTAGCATCAGAATATCCTCCTGCCCCGAAGCCTCCAGGCCCAGCTGGGTAAGGAAGCCGCGCAGCAGCTTCATCAGGTAACTCATCACGTTACTGATTTTGGCTTCATCGTAGGGGGAAGACGGATAGAGGGCGGTATAAAGAGATGCCTTGGTCAGGGTATCCCACGCCGCAGGTTGCTCAAGCAGTAGTTGGGCGAGGGCGCAGGTGCAGGGGTGGGTATTAAAAAAAGGCGAACGGACGTAGTCGAGGAAACGTTGTCGCTCCCGGGCGCTAAGGCCCCGCAGGTTATGGATCAGTTTACTGCTGTTGATGCTTTTCACACTCTATTATTTGAGTTTGTAAATTATTTTAAATAATTGTATTTCAGTTGATTATGTGTTTTGTGTCGGGTTAAATTGCTCTAAAAATAGAAATAAATGTATTTTTTTGTGCCTGAGTATCTCCTTAATTTCGTCAGACGAATTCTACCGCTAGCCTCTAAATCAACTCCAAATGACAAGACCTATACTTTACCTGCTGCTACTAATACTGGTTGCCACCACCGGCCACGCACAAGATGGTTTACTGGATTCCACCTTTGCCGATAATGGCATCCTCAAGGCGGATGTAGCCGTTGGTAACGAAACCATTCACGAAATTCTGGAACAGCCGGATGGCAAGCTGTTGACGGTCATGTCTTCCCGTTATCCCGAAGGGTTTGATATTCAACTGGTCCGGCTGAATTACGACGGAAGCCTGGATACCACCTTTGCCGACCGGGGCGTGTACCGGAAGCGTAATGACCAGGGAAGTGATCTGGGTTATGACCTGGCCCTGCTGGACGACGGCAGTATCCTGGCCTGCGGGTCATTCGGTCAGCTTAAGCCTGACGACACAGACTTCCACATTTTCAAACTGACCAGTGAAGGGGTGCTGGACTCTATGTTCGGTGATCATGGGACAACGGTCATCGCCATCGATACCAGTGAGGATTACGCAAATGCTATTGCCGTGGCGGCCAGTGGGGAGATCTTCCTGGGTGGGTCCAGCAAAATTCCCGGCTTTGGCCGGCGGCGGGATGTAGTTGTGAAGCTGACCGCTGCCGGAAAGGTAGACTCCACCTTTGGAACTGCAGGTCAGTTTGTCTGGAATACCTCCGGGGTGCAAACCAGTGAAATACGCCAATTATTATTGCTGGAGGATGGTAACCTGTTGACCTCCGGCCGGACCTCACCAAGCGGCACCGACCGCATTTCCCTGTATAAGGTCAGGGCAGACGGTAGTGGCCTGGACAGTACGTTCGGTGTTAACGGGGGCGTTCTGGCCCCCATCGAGGGAAGCGGCTACGGGTTAGCCCTGCACCCCGACGGAACCATCCTGGTAGCGGGAAACAACGCAACTTCGGAAGGTTTCGATATGGTGGTAGCGGCATTTGACCAAACGGGCTTAGCCAAGGCAGATTTCGGTAATTTCGGCGTGGCAACGATCAACCCCGGACTGAATGATGTCGGCTACGCCATCGCAATTCAACCGGATGGCAAGATTATTGTCGCAGGAGACTCCGGAGGGAACTTCCGGATCCCTCCCCCGCGGGCATTCATGGCCAGCAGGATTGACATTACCGGAAAAATTGATTCCACCTGGGGTACGGACGGAATTACCCTTACGCCCACCTCAGATTTCTTCGCCTTCGCCAACGCAGTACTCATTCAGCGAGACGGCAAAGTCGTCCTCGGCGGTGCCTCTGCCACTCCGGTCACGCAGAATGATTTCACCCTCATTCGCTACAACAACTTCATTGATGCGGACGGCGACGGATTTAGTGTTGCGGATGATTGTAACGACTTTGTCTTTGCCATCAACCCGGACGCCTTCGATATTGCGGGCAACGGCATTGACGAAAATTGCGACGGTGATGACAGCCCGGTCGCCGTACAGGAAACTCCCATTTCCAGTAAGTTCGAACTTTTTCCGAATCCGGCCAGCAATGAAGCTACCATCCGTACTACTGCGGATCACTTAAGTATCCGGCGGGTGGATGTTTATACCGTTACGGGACAACTGCTTGCGTCTCATACCACCGGAACTAACGCCGAATTCATGACCCTTCCCCTGGATCGTCTTCCTGCCGGTATTCTGCTGGTCAGCATCCAGACTGATCAGGGCATTGCCGTCAAGCGCATTATCAAGCAATAGCACGTAGCGTCTCCACCTTTGCTTGCTGCCCGTACGCGGACCCCGCCGGCCCGTACGGGAGAAGGCAAGCCGCCTAAATTGTTTTCAATGAACGTGAAAGCCACCTGTTTCATTCTGATTGTTTTTTTGTCCATTGCCGTAGGTAACCTAGACGGTCAAAATATAATCCCTGACCCGGGCTTCGAAGACTGGGACGGAACCAGTGGTGGCGGTGGAAATACCCTGACGGGCATGACCCACTGGTACAATACGAGTGGCACTTCTGATCATCACCACGTAGACCTTAATCCCGGTTCGAACCTTACGGGCCTCAATCCGTGCCCTACGGGGGATGGACGGACAGACTGCGGATTCCCCGTAGCGGGAGGAGGCGTATTGGGATGCTGGAAAGGGAATGGTCCGGATGGTTCCAAAGAGTGGGCCGGCACCAAACTGACGGAGCCTACCGTACCCGGAGATTGTTATGAAATATCATTTTGGGTCCAGAATAAGAAAGACCGGCCGGGTAATGAGTTCGTCACCAACCAGTGGGGGGTCTTCTTTTCACAAACACCCCAGCCAATTTTCAACGCGAACCTGTTCAATTTTGATATTGTCGCTAATCAGTGGGTGGCCACCGATCAGGTAATTGACGGTAGTGACTGGCAGCTGATCGAACTTAATTTTCAGGCCGACGCGGCCTACGAGTACCTCTTTCTGGGGTTTATGGGGAACGTGTCAACGGCTACTCAACGAATCGCTAACCCGAGCAACCAATTAGGTTGTTACGTTTGGTTCGATGAGCTCTACGTGCGCCACGTGGACGTAGAGGTGCCACCTACCCAACGTATTTGCGTCGGAGACAGTACCACCATATCGTTTACCTCTGACTATCCCATTCGTTGGGCGGGTGGGGGACAAGCCGATACGACCCGTTCGTTGCGGGCCGCTCCGCTGGCCACTACGACTTACTACGTAACGGCCACCGGTGCCACCGGATGCACTAAAGTGGACTCGGTAACCGTCGAGGTGGAGTTCCCCAATAACGTTGCCGTAGCGGGAGAACGATGTATTTACTCCGAAGATTTTACGCTGGCACCTGATGCCCGCCCGGGGCGTTGGGTGGGGCCCGGAATCCAGGACGAAGACTCCAGTCTCTTCAGTCCCGCCCTGGCCGGGGCGGGGGAGCACACCGTGTATTACCTGGCCGCTGCCGGATGTGCTGAAAGTGCCACGTATACAGTCAACATTGCGGAGGTGATACCTCCAGAGATCGGTGGGGATAATCTCTCAGGTTGTACGCCGCTGACGGTGAATTTCGGTGAG
>JAUIIF010000133.1 GCA_030431945.1 Bacteroidia bacterium
TAGGTACCGGTAAAATTCACGACTCCGTCATCGGTTTGTCCTGCGGCAATGGCTACGCCGTCCGTCAGGTCATAACTCATAACGCCCGTGAGCTGAGCCGGTAAACAGGAGGTTCCGATTACCGTCAGTAGAAAAAGAAGAAAAGCTCTGATTTGCATGATCGAATGTTTTACTGGGTGTGCATCAGAAAGGGGAAATCCGTGAAGGCGTAAGGAGCAAGCTTCCTTCGCTCAGGGTGCGGGTAACGACGATTTATTCAGGAATTTGCGTAGTGGCAGCCGTAAACGGTTGATGTCTGCGGCAACCATACCGGCAAGCAATCTCGCCCCTTGCGTATTCAGGTGGGTATCATCCTGCACGCCCTCGGGATAGTTGACGTGTTCACCCGGTGCCAGCCACAGGAAGAGGCTCCGGGACTCTTCCGGACCGTAGGCATTGATGGCATCACGGGTAAGTGCGTTGAGGTCAATAAGCGGGGCATTCAGGATTGCCGCCGTTTGCCTTACGGCGGCCGGATAGGCGCCGTGGGTCTCCCGCAGCTTCCCGTTTTCCGCGAACTTCCTGCGAACAATCGGTGTCAGCAGCACCGGCCGGGCATTCCTGCCCCTTACTTCTTCGACAAACCGGGTGAGGTTTTGGGCATAAGCAGCGGGGTCGGAAAAGCGGGCAGTATCCGGTTTTGCATCATTATGGCCAAATTCGATGAACACGTAGTCACCGGGGCGAACTTTTGCCAGCATATTTTGCCAAAGGCCCTCGTCGCGAAAAGATTTGGTACTCCGGCCATTCCGGGCATGATTATCGACCACGACCGGGGCATTGAAAAATTCCGACAGCATTTCCCCCCAGCCAGTTTCCGGCCGACGGTCATCAGCCTTGTTGGCCAGCGTCGAATCTCCGGCCAGGAAGATCGTGGGCGGCGTAGCGGGAATGGCCCGGCAAGCGACAAAAACCAGCACCGGCAACAAGGCAAAAAACAGTTTTTTCATGATGTCCTTTCTAACGGTGAAGCTTTCTTACCGGGCGACTTGAAACCTGCGGGTATACTGGTGTCCATCGGCCTCCACGGACAGTACATAAAGCCCCGGTGGCAAATCGCCGGTTTGTAAGCGGTAAGCGCTGGCGCTGGTAAGTTGCAAGCGATCATCCGTTGCTACCAGTTGTCCGTTTGCGCTGAAGACGCGGAGCGTTGCTCCGCGGAGGGAAGCGTGCAGTTCAATTTCCGTAAAATCGTTCGCAGGATTTGGAAACGCCCGTAGCCATTCGGAATCTCCGTAAACCCTGACGGAACTGGGTACCCCATCGTAATAGATGAGGACCCTGCCGGTATCCACCCCTCCCTGGGTATCGACCAGGACGTAAAGGAGGGTATCCACGCCGGCAGCTCCTGCGGGCGGAATGTAGGTCAGCTGGTTATTTTTAATGACCTCAATGCCCGGAGGGTTATTAAGCACCCGCGCGATGCGCAGGTCTCCGCCGTTTTTATCGGTGTCATTTGCCGTGACGTCAACAACCACAGCCCCCGTGGGAACGGAATAATCTACCGTATCCGTTACGGCCTCGGGGACATCATTATCCGCGTAGTTAAAGGGGCCGGCTTCATTCATGACCAGGGCCGGCACCTCCTGAGTGGGCGTAACGTCGTACGCATAAAAATCACCTGGATTAAAGGCCACTCCGTTCACCGACCGGGAACCACTGGTGGCTTCATAGATGTTGTTGATACTCACCAGGTCGGGGTCTTCCAGCCCTTCGCCCTGATCATCTATGAGGTGGGGGTTTTTCGAGTTTCTGAAGTAGGTACTTTCCACCACAATGTCTGACTCAAAGCGGGCCGCAACGCAGTAGGATTGTACTTCTTCGTAGTAATTATTGAGTACGTGCACATCCCCGAAGCGGACCCGGGGCATGCGCTGGGTAAGTTGCCGGCCGGTTGTCCCTTCGTACCAGCAGTGATGAAAGGTGACCCGCAAATGGTCACGATCTCCGGTATCGTTATCACTTGAGCCTACGAGCGTTACTTTATTGTGGTTACTGAACTTGGTGTACGACACGGTTATGTAATCGCCTACGTTACCATTACCGCTCCTGATGTCCAGCAAACCGTCAGCACCGGACCAGAGGAAGCAATGGTCTATCCAGACATTCTGGGCGTAAATGGTCAGGCAGTCCGTGCTATTCGTAGTTCCCGACGGGTCCCCGTCGTAGAAATCACCGATGGCCAGGTTTTGCACGATGACGTTGTTGCCCAGGATTTCCAGACCACCAAAGCGAATCATCGCCCGGGGTGTTTCCCCCAGGATGGTTTTATTGGCGTACACTTTTACCCGCTCATAGCGACGCAGTTCCACGGTATCCCGGATCAGGAGAATTCTGGGGGTACTGCCGGTAACGTTGGCCAACAATTCGGCGCGATTGGTAATAATGACTACTTCGCCGCCTTCGCCGCCGGTAGTACCGCCGTTAAGACTGGCCCACCCCTGCGGGCTGCCTTCCTGAGCGCCCAACAGGAACGGCAATAAAAACAAACCGATAAAATTTAGTACTCTTTTCATATTGCGGCAGGTAAAAAGCGTAGGTTCCGGCGGGGCAATTATTGCGCCATCGGTTGACCATTGATAGAAAAATTAGTGTAGTGCAGACCTTCCGTAAATTCAATTTTGTTGCCTTTGGCAACGCCCTTGAAGTCACAATTTGTCAGGTGGATATTTTGAATTTGGTGGTCCGGGCTGAAGCCCTCCAGTAGAAGCCCCAGCTTACTTTTTTCGGAGGTTACGTTTTCCACGTAGATGTTACGCACGACGGGAATATAGGACTGGCTCGTATCGGAATAAATCGCGTACCGCATATTAACCCGTAGTACGGCCTCTTTCACTTCCCCTACCTTGATGTTCCGGAAAAAGAGATTTTCGATGGTTCCTCCGCGGGTCTTGTTGGTTTTCACCCGGAGGGCACGATCCAGGTTCGGGCTGTCCATGACACAATTCTCGGCGAAAATGTTCCGGGCGCCACCGCTCACTTCGCTGCCGATCACGACACCGCCGTGTCCGTCTTTCATCTGGCAATCCTGGATAACGACATTTTCGATGGGCCGGCCGATGCGCCGGCCATCCTGGTTGCGGCCGGATTTGAGGGCGATACAATCGTCCCCCGTATCAAAGTAACATCCCTTGATCAGGACGTTACGGCAACTTTCAGGATCGCAACCGTCGCTGTTTGGCCCGTGGCTGATGACCGTTACGTTCTGGATCGTCACGTTTTCACACAGGACGGGGTTCATTACCCACATGGGGGAATTGCGGATGGTAATTCCGTCAATCAACACGTTCCGGCAATTGTACGGCTGCAAGAAATTAGGACGCAGGTAAGCACCTGCCCCCAGTTGCCGTTCTTCCACCGGCACCTCCTCCGTATTCCACCCGAAGAGTCGGGGACGGCTCTGTGGGTCTGCCTGGCTCGGCATGCCTTCAGACCAGCCGAACGCTTCTTTATCCACCCAACTCCACCAGTTTTCATTCCCGGCCTGCCCGTCGAGCGTCCCCTTGCCCGTAATGGCAATATTTTCCTGATCGTAAGCATAAATCAGCGGGGAGTAATTATAACACTCCACCCCTTCCCACCGGGTCAGCACCACGGGCAGGAAGGAAGCCGGGTCCGTAGAGAATTTCAGGGTGGCCCCTGCTTCCAGGTGTAAATTGACGTTACTTTTCAGATGAATGGGGCCATCCACGAAGTAGGTTCCGGCGGGGATCAGGACACGCCCGCCGCCCTCTTTACTGCACGTCTCGATCAGGCGCTGAAGGGTCGGCAGGCAATCCGTAGCGCCGTCAGCTACGGCCCCGGCTTCGACTACGTCAAATACTTTATCCGGAAACTCAGGAGGAGTGATTTGGGCAAGAATATCACCAACTTGTTCCCAGGGGTTGACGGTCTCTGCCTCCGGGGGGGGCGGAGCAGTATTTTGCTGACAGCCGTACGATAAGAGAATAAAGAAACCGAGCAGTAGATGCTTCATTGGAAAAAGGTTTTAAAGTCCGGCCAACCGTGCGCCGGCAGGCGACAAGTTGTAACCACGCCGTGAATGACGGATAGACGCAGGAGGCTCGCGGCGGTAATTAACCAAGTCTTTACCACCAGGAAACCCGATTGATTTGCACAGATCGAAGTCGGGCAGCAGCAGTAAGCTCCGCCGAACGTTGGCCAAATATATCCAGCCTCTCCACAGACGACTTATTCCACAATTATCAATTGACTAGCATAAAGTAACATGGGGCCCGCCGGAGATAAATCGTATGGTCCTACTCTTTAAATTAGCCAACGATCAAATGCAAAACCTCTTGAAACCACTCTCCTTCCTTATTCTTCTGGGCTGCTTTGCCGGGTGTGCCGTAACCCAAAGTCAGTCTGTCGCTATTGATCCCGTTGCCGAAAACATGCTCCTGTACCAATTGGAAAACGGCGGCTGGCCCCAGGATCACGGTGACGCCATTGACTACCAGAAACAACTAAGTGCAGCAGAGAAAGCGGCCCTGACTGCAGCGAGGGATAAACAGCGGGCCACCATCGACGATCAAGCGACAACGGGAGAGATCAACTACCTGCTGAAAGCTTACGACAAGACAAAGCAACAGGCCTACCTTGCGGCGGCAGAGCGCGGGATCCGGCTGCTCCTCGATGCGCAGAACGAAGCAGGGGGCTGGCCCCAGGAATACCCCAACCCCACCGGCTACCACGCCCACATTACCTACAACGACAACGCAATGATCGACGTTATGTGGGTCATGCGGCGGACGGCAGAAGGTACCGGTGCCTTTGCAGCCGTCAGTAAGGAATTGCGGGAAGCGGCGGCGACGGCGCTGGACCGGGGAATTGACTGCATTCTGAAAACCCAGTACACTACGCAAGACGGTCAACTGACGGCCTGGGGCGCGCAATACGACCAGCACACCCTGCAGCCGGCCAGTGCCCGCAAGTTCGAGCCGGTGTCGATTAGTGGGAAAGAGAGTGTCGGGATCATCCGCTTTCTTCTGGATATCGAACGGCCTTCGGAAGCCATCAAAAAATCAGTCCGGGCGGCCGTGGCGTGGCTGCAGGAGGTCCGTATTGACGGCGTCCGGATACAAACAATTACCGACCCCAGCCAACCCTCCGGCAAAGACCGGATACTGGTGAAAGATGCGGGCTACACCAGCTGGGCACGATTTTATGAGCTCGACACCTTCCGCCCCGTTTTTGCGGGCAGGGACGGTATCGTACGGTACGACCTGAAAGAAATTGACAACGGACGCAGGGTCGGCTACGGCTTTTACGGCAAGTGGGCAAAGGACCTGTTAAACAAGGAGTATCCACGCTGGGAAGCCAGGCTGGCGGACTAAGGCACTGGTTTAGCCTGCTTTGCTCAATGGTTTTTGCCCGCACCTGCGGCCGCGCCTGCTGAGTAAGCTCAGGAAACTTGCGGGGCGGAAACACCGGCGGCGCGGACGCTGGTGCAGACCACGGTTGAAAGGCATAGTGTGGCCTCCGCTTTTCACTGCCCTTTCCGGCACGTATCCGGTACTGGATACCCTACCCTTTCGGCACCAGTTGTTCTTCTTCTGATAAGCTTTGTACAAATTCAGAAGGAGATACATCGAACTCTTTCTTGAAAGAACGACTGAATGAATTCGGTAAATCAAAGCCCACCTTATAGGCTACTTCGGAAATCGTACAGCTTCTTTGCGTAAGCAGATCCTTCGCCTTTTTCATACGGAATGACTTCAAGAGGGCCGCTGGTTTTTTACCCGTAAGCTGTTTCACCTTGCGGATGAAGTGCATGTGGCTGAGGTGCATGGCCTGGCACATGGCATTTACGTTGAACTCCGATTCCGAGATGTTTTCGTTCATCAGGCTGACCAGTTTCTCCATGAATTCTTCGTCCGGGGAGCGAACCATTTCCGAAGCGGGAGTCAGTAAAAATTCGCGGCCCAGGGTCTCCTTCAATTGTTCCCGTTGGCGCAGGATGTTGGCAATGCGCACCTTGAGTAGCTCGGGGTCGAAGGGCTTCGTGATGTAGTCATCCGCCCCGTGCTGGTAGCCCACTATTTTATTCGCATCAAGGACCCGGGCGGTGAGGAGAATGACGGGGATGTGGCTGGAGAGAATATTCGCTTTAATTTTTCCACAGAAGGTAAGGCCGTCCATCTTGGCCATCATGACGTCACTCACAATCAGGTCTACGGAAACATTCGTGGCCACTTCAAGTCCTTCTTCCCCGTTCACGGCAGTGAGTACCGTGTACTGCTCCCGCAACAAGTTCTCCAGAAAATGGAGCATATCCGGGTTATCCTCGACGATCAGTACTTTGGGCAGGTCACCTTTATGGACGACTGCTGAAACGGGAGCAGCGTGATCCCGCTGCTGGTAGCCACTCAATAAAAAGGAAGATTCCTTTTCGGCTACCTTGAGGCTGGGCATTACCAAGGTCCGTTGTTTAGCCGGAGCGGTTGCTCCTGGGATAAGCGGTAAGTACACCGTAAAGACAGCGCCATTTCCTGGTTCACTAGCCACCGTCAATTCCCCCTGCATCAGGTAAACGAGGTCCTTGGTATAAGATAGGCCGATACCGATGCCGGTCTGGTCAGACACCGTTGTTTCTGCGGTATAAAATTGATCGAAGATATGCTCAATCCTTTCCGGACTGATGCCGGCCCCCGTATCGCTCACCTTTATTTCGAGGTAGTGGTCATAGCTTGGGTCCAGGTTTTGCGCATAGCAATTGACTTGTCTTAACCCCACCGAGATTTTCCCCTGTTGATTGGCCGGCGTATGCCGGAAGGCATTGGAAAGCAGGTTGACTACGATTTTTTCCACTTTATCGGTATCCAGCGAGACAAAGCCTTCGATGCCTTCACTGGTAAAGCTCAGATCAACCCCGCAGCGTGCCGCCAGGTCGGTAAACATGCTGACGATTTCGTCCAGGAAATCGGCAATGCGAACATCCGTAAAGTTTACTTCCAGGGTACTTTGCTCAATCCTCCGGATTTCGAGGAGTTGGTTAATCAGCTTCAGGAGTCGCGAAGCGTTCCTGCGGATGATGGCGTAGAGCCGTTGCTGCTCGGAGGCGGGCAGTTCTTCAGCTTCCGTGGAGAGATGAGTAATTGGGCCTAAAATCAAGGAAAGGGGCGTCCGCAGCTCGTGGGAAATGTTGGTAAAGAACACCTGCTTGGCTTTGGACAGGTTCTGCACCTGCAGCAGCATCTCCTCGAGCCGGTCCCGCTGCTCACTTGTTTCTTCGTTTCTTTCCTGCAGGTCCTGGTTACGGCTCGCCAGTACATCAGATTGTTCCAGAATACGTTGTTGCTGTTTCAGGATTTCCCGGTTCTGGCGTTCGATTTGCCGGCCTTTTTCCCGTAGGCTTTCATTTGCTGTCTGCAGCGAGACGTTGACGATTTCCAGTTGCCTCTTTTTGCGGAGCACCCGGTATTCGTAGAAGCCGAATATCGTCAGGAAGCAAAAAATAAGCGTGATGAACCAGCTTTGTTTCCAGATGGGGGGGAGGACTTCAAATTCCACCCTGGCGGGGGTGGGGTCGACGTTGAAGTCCAGATCACGGGAACGAATCTCAAGTACATGTTGCCCGGTGGAAAGCCCGGCAAAAGAGTATTGGTTTTCGGTGGTGTAGGGTGACCATTCTCCTCCATCAAGTCGGTAGGCGTAAGACAGGTTTTCCGCTGAATTATTATAGAAATAATCACGCCCCTGCCAGGAAATCAGGCCATTTCCATCGGCGGGGACGTCCTTTCGGTAAAAATCAGGCGTAGTCTCGGGCGGGCGGGTGGAGGGCTGATAGCGGGTGGTGAAGAAGTCATATTCCTCCCTTACGTCGGAGCCCTGCTGGTACGCCCTTCTTTTCCAGCTCCGGGGCACATGATTGATCCAGATGTAATCATCCGTATGCAGGACCGTACCGCCCTCGAAGTCCAGGTTCAAGCTTTGGGGGAAGACGTTCTGCGTCCAGCTCCGTCCATCAAATTTGCAGATGCCGTTCTCGGTGGCTACGACAAAAACGGAATCGGAAAGCGCATCAATACTGATGACGGTATTTCCGGAAAGGCCTTCTGCATTGCCGTAATTCTTCCAGGTTTCTCCATCGTAGACAAAAACGCCGTAGTAGCGAGAGCCCACCAACAACAGCTTATCCGTACTGTGGATACAGTTCACAAACTGGCGCAGGGGCTCATCGGGCAAGGCATTCCAGGAGGTTCCGTCAAAATACAGGAGACGGCTGCCACCAATCCAGATACGGCCGTCAGGTGATTGGCCGATGCCGTAGACGTTTGCCTGATTAAGTCCGTTCTCACCGTAAACATGATGTATCCAATTCAGCTGTGCGGCTTCCGGGTTGGGGAGTTGCAGGACACCACTCAGAAATCCATCTTTAAGTTGCGCGTCTACGGCACTTCCGAACCATAAAGTTCCCTCCCGGTCTTCAAAAACGGCGCGGTAATCTATGCCCCAGGACAGCCGGGGGTGCTGGTGCAGCTCCCAGGTATTCCCTTTTAACAATGCGGTAGCAGCCTTACCCCGGTGGGAACCCGCCGCCCATATCTGCCCCCGGGAGGTTTTGATCAGCCGGGTGGGGGCATCCATCAGTCCATCTTGTTCACTAAAAGCTGACCACTCCTCTCCCCGCTTCCGGACCACTTCGTTTTCCGCTCCGAGAAACCACTGTTCTTCCGGCGTCACCTCAAACTGAAAACTAAGGTTCTTCAGGGTGTGCCATTGCTCGGAAGAGCAGTCTAACCGAAGGACCTTGGATTTGTAGCCGGCAACCCAGAGCTGGTCGTTCTGGCTTTGTTGCAGGATTACCCGGTTGGCGGGTACCGGATAGTGCGGTGCTTTATAGCGATTCCACTCCCCGTTGGGGGCGTAAGAAAAAATCCGGGCAATGGAACTTAGCCAAATGGTACCGTTGGACGATTCCACGATGTCAGACATGTACTCGTCTCCCCCGAAGAGCCGGTTCAGTAAAATTGTTTCCCACGATTCGCCGTCAAAGATCATTATCCCTTTATTCGACGTGGAATTGATGACCCAGATCCGTTCATCACTGGCCTGAAAAAGGCGTTGATCCCGATTAATCTTGATCAGGCTAGTGCTGAAAAAGGAACTACCACTCGCCCTGGTGATTATGACAAAACTGCGGGAACAGATCGCATCATTGTGTCAACAAGAAAAGGAGATGTAACAACTAGTCCTCCTGTGGTACGGGAGCCAGGGCCAGTAACTACCAATCTCCCTCGAACGAGAGTTGGATCAACTGCTGTACCCAATATCCGGGCAAAAGTAAAGCGGCGATCGGTTCTGGATCTTCAGACTGTCTTGAAATCAGAGAAAACCTATAGTAGTAGTTTGGATGGTTATTATGGGCCAGGCACCAAGAATGGATATGAATTGTTTAGGCAGAATAATCGAACCTTTCAGAAATATCAAC
>JAUIIF010000134.1 GCA_030431945.1 Bacteroidia bacterium
GTTTTCCGATCAGCCACCAGCACAGCAAGGCATTTTTGCTACTTTTTTTGCGAAAAAAGTAGGCCCCCGGCAGGGAGGGGACACCCTTAACTGGTTTTCAGGGCTTAAAATAGCGCAGTGAAAATTCGGGATGGCACATGTTGGTTTGCTTAAATGGCTTAGGTATACGAAGGAAATACGGCCCCCTACGGACAGGCGCCGCCGGAGATTATCGTAGCTTCCTCACAAGCGGGATCGTTGTTGAAAATGAAGACGTTTCCGCCGACGTTGTTGGCCGAACAGGTGGGTGGATCAGCACACAACAGGCCATAAAGACCGCAGCAGGCGCTCAGGACCGGATTGTCAAAAACAAAAACATTACCGCCCAGGGAAGTGATATTGTCCAGTTCGTCGATGTTTTGCAGGGCGGTATTTTCAAAGATCCGGATGTCGTCAACGATGGTGGCTAATGCGGTGAGGTCATCCAGGTCAGCCAGTGCGCCGTTGCTCTGGATGAGCAGGATGTCCATCGTCGTAATTCCCGCAAAGCCGCTGAGGTCGGTCAGCAGTGCATTACTGGCGATGTTGAGGGTAAAGATGGAGAATACACTATCCGGCGTCTGATTGGGCGCAATGACCTTAAGCTTTGAAAAGGCGGTCGTCACGCTCGTCAACGAGGCACAATCGATGATGTTGATGCTGCCCGTCACGGTTTTCAAACTGGAAAGCGCACTGATATCGGTCAGGTTGTCACCATTGACGCCAATGAAGCCGAAGGGGCCGAGCAGACCAATGGTCTTCAGTTTTTGCAGCCCGTCGAGGTCCGTCAGTCCGTCACTGTTAATGGTAAGGGAGCTGCCCACTGACTTGAGTTTACTGAGCGGCGTAAGGTCGACAATGGGGTCGGGGCCGAGGGTATCGACAATTTCGAGGGCGCCGATGATGTCCTTGCATTTCAGGGCACCGAAGGCGTCGACGTCTGCCTGAGAATTCAAGGTAACGTTGCCTTCCGGATTGGGGGTAGGGAAACCACCGCAGCCCGCCGCAGCGGCTTTTTCTCTGGTCCGTTGGAAGCGGGCTTCCAGGTCTTGCAGGGTAACGGGTTGCGTTTTTCCGCTTAGTTCAGCGCCGGCAAATTGGCGGGTGGCCGGGGAAAGGGACTGCCACCAATCGCTCGCCAGGATCGACGGGTGAAGATCCGTGCTGGCGGGTGCAGGCGTTACTTCGGCAGCGTTGCGGGGGGCCTGGTCTGTGGATAATGGCTGGAAAGCCTCCTGCTCACAAGCAAACAGTGTAAGTAAAAAAAGAAAGGGTAAGTATCTCATAGGAATGCAGATTGGGTTTTGAAAACGCAGGTACTCCGTCAAGACGAGTACCTAACGTCCTTTAAGATAAGGTTTTTCCCTTATCTATGCTTTCCAATGGTAGAGCGTTACACCTTCCGTTCAGGAGGCAATAAAGGCTGGCGCGAAGATTCTTATTTTTTGCCGAGCCGGGCGTATGCCCACAAACACAATACGGCCCCCATCGTAGCGATGGCGATGGAACGGAGGTTAAAGCCCGTCACGTCCCCGATACCGGTGAAGTTACCCAGCCAGCCGCCGACACAGGCGCCGGCAATGCCGATGAGCATGGTGACGAACAAGCCGTCCCGCTTTGGCCCCGCGTGCAGTTGCTTAGCAATATATCCGGCGACCAGGCCAAGAAAAATCCAGGAAAAGAAACCCATAACTGATGATTTTCATCAAATATGGGTTCCTTCCTTCTTTACGTCACGAATTATTCGATCAACGCAGCTGATTTGTCGCTTAGGTCAGTTTGCGGTAGCCCCAGAGGCAGACCACGGCGCCAAGTACGGCGACGATGATGGACCAGAGGTTGAAGCCACTGACGCCGCTGACGCCGACGAGGTTAACGATGAAGCCGCCAACTACTGCCCCAACGATGCCCACCAGGATGGTGACGATCCAGCCACCGGGGTCAGGGCCGGGGTGAATAAATTTTGCAATGACGCCGGCGACGAGGCCGAGCAGAATCCAGGTTAGAATATTCATACTAGCGTGTTTTGTGGGTGAAACGTTGATGGGAAAGCGCAGCGGCGCCGGCCATTGTTCGGTAAAATACTCATTCAAAGTTGTTACAACCATATTGCCCGTATCCCGTTACCCTTCAAAATCAAAAATTATGTTTGGATTATTCAAGAAGGACCCGGTAAAAAGGCTCGAAAAAGACCACCAACGGCTGATGGAAGAAGCCATGAACCTGCAGCGCAACGGCGATCTGAAAGGATACGCCGCAAAGCTCGCCGAAGCGGAAAAGGTGATGGACCAAATCGTGGAATTAACCAAGAAACAGTAACCCGCCACGGGTAACGTAAAACCTACCTGCTACCCCCCGATGAAGAAAACGCACCTGCCTACTAAGACCTGTCCGGTTTGCGGGCGCCCGTTCGCCTGGCGCAAGAAATGGGAGAAGGTCTGGGATGAAGTGAAATACTGCTCAGAAAAATGTCGGCGTAATAAGCCTAAACAAGATTCTGCTGCTACTTAACCCTCTCCGGTGGCCACCTCTTTTTACCCGGTGTTCCGTTTTCCGGCATCATCAGTCATTCCTTTCGCCATATGCAAGATCGCCCCTACGAGTTGCCGACCGTTGAAGATGAACAGGACGACAACTTCGCTTTTCACCCGAAGAATGTCTACCTCACGTTGCTGCTCTTCAGCCTCACCATGCTCTTCCTTACGCTTACGGCTGCTTTTGTCTACACCCGGATACAAAGCGACCTTCCCCCCATTAAGCTCCCCATCCTCTTCGTGGTTAATACGGCGATCCTGCTGGCCGGTAGCTACACCATGATTCTGGCCAAACGAGCTTATCTGGCTGATGATACCCGCAGGTACACCAATATGCTCTGGTACACCCTGGGGCTGTCCGTATTTTTTCTGGCCATGCAGTGCATTGCCTGGTACCAGTTGTTCGCTCAGCAGGTCTACATCACCTCTGACAACTCAGCCGGTTATCTCTACGTCATCAGCGGCCTGCACTTCGCCCACGTGATCGGGGGCATCCCCTTTCTGGGGGTTTTCCTGTACAAGGCCCGTACCTACATGAAGGAGCCCGTCTCGGTACTGGTCTATTTTTCCGACCCCGCCAAGCGCCTGAACCTGAGGCTCCTGACCCTCTACTGGCACTTCCTCGACGGGTTATGGATCTACCTCGTACTTTTCTTTTTCATCAACCAGTTGGTCTGGCAGTTCTTTCCCGGATCGTGATGCAGGAGGGCGCGGCCGCAGGTGCAATAAAAGACCTGGCAGCGGGCAACTACTTGGCCGCCGACACCGGTTTTGGGGCCTGGTAATATTCCCGGCTACCCGCAGGCAGGCTTTTCACGATCCAGGTGTTACCCCCGATGATTGAGTCTTCCCCAATTACCGTGTCTCCGCCCAGAATCGTTGCCCCGGCGTAGATGACTACGCGGTCCCGAATGGTCGGGTGCCGTTTCGTCCGGGCCATATCTTTGCGCACACTCAGTGCCCCGAGCGTTACCCCCTGGTACATCTTTACGTCGTTGCCGATTTCGACGGTCTCCCCGATCACGACACCCGTGCCGTGATCGATGCAAAAACGCCGGCCAATCGTGGCCCCCGGGTGAATTTCAATGCCGGTTTCCCGGTGAGCGATCTCGCTCAGCATCCGGGGTACCAGCGGCACCCCAAGGCGGCAGAGCCGGTGGGCAATACGATGTACCGCCAGCGCGAAAAAGCCGGGGTAAGTACTGATGACTTCCGTTTTACTACGGGCTGCAGGGTCTCCCGCCAGAATGGCCGCGGCATCTTCGGCAAGGCTGGCGTGGATGGCGGGTAAAGAAGCTTCGAAGGCATCCCGTACGGTTGCCGGTGGGTCCGTCAGTTGGTCCGACAAGCCATCCAGGATCGTAAAAAGCTTAAGGTCATTGGTCTGGTAGTGCAGGCGGAAGCCGCGATCGCTACTGAATTTAACCGGACTGAATTCCGGGAATAAAAACTGTAATAAGCCATTTAGCCACTCTTCCGTTAAATGCGGAGAGGGGAGCTTTTCCGCCCGCTGGTGGTCTTGAAATCGTGCTAAAAGAAAGTCTTCGTTCATCGTAGGTGACTTAAGCAAAGTACTCCCAGAGTAAGGATTAAGCCGGCGTAAAGTTGCGTAGCCTCTCCGCTCAAAATCGTCAATCTACGACGGAAAAAGTAAAGGGTCGGTCTTTTTCAAGACCGACCCTGGCTGGATAATTGGCTAATAATATTTAAAACAACTGAAGCTGTAAATACAAATTTTGCCCGGAAGATAAACGTGGTTACCGTTTACCTAAAGCTCTCCTGGGCGGGCTTCATTTTCATTTTGGTAAGGCTGAGGATTGGGAGAATAAAATGTTTGTTACTGGTGGTAACGATCACCGATCGCCGTTTTCATACGTTGGCGAGCCAGAAAAATCCGGCTTTTTACCGTGCCGATGGGAATGTCCAGGTGATTGGCAATCTCCTTGTATTCGTAGCCACGGTAGAACATCAGGAACGGTACACTGTACAAATCACCGATGCCCTGAAGGATTCTTTTTAGCTCTTCCATTCGCAGGTCATGTTCACCCTTATTGGGGATGGCGTTGCTACTTTCCAGCGCGTAAGAGAAATTTTCAATTGGCTGGTTTACGTGCCGGCGACTCTTTTGCTTCCGGTAACGGTTGATGTACGTGTTCCGCATAATGGTGGACACCCAGCTTTTGAAATTGGTTCCCATAGTGAATTTATCCCGGTTATGATAAGCTCTCATGCTGGTTTCCTGAACAAGGTCCTGGGCATCCTGCCGGTTACGCGTAAGACGAAGAGCGAAGGAAAAAAGTAGATTTTCTAACTGATTGATTTGCTGTAGAAATTCTTGGTTAGTCATGTAAGTGAAAGTGTCTGGTGTGGAATTAAAACGTCGTTCTGAATTATTTTTAATCAAACACCATGCCAAAAATCTAACCATTTAATCGTCAGCAACTTAGAAAAATCACTGCCTTCTCGAAATGACTAAATAAAAACATTTTATCAAATAAAATAAAAACCCCGCGCCTTCCGTAAAGAAGGTGCGGGGTTAGCGACCAACGCGGTCTCGAGGTGCCTTTACATTTTGCTGCGCAGCAGTTGTACTCCGTCAGCGAGAAAGTGCAGTTCCTTTTTAGGCTCGGTGATGGCCGCAATTTCTTCGGCAGACTTACCCGCATCTTCTGCATAATGGCGCAGTTCATCCACCGGAGTGATCTGGTAATACGCCATGCCGTGCATGATGACTTCTTCGCCGGAAATGTCCTTGGGCATAAAGAAACCGTAGTCTTTAAATTTAACCATCATCTCGGTATCCTCCCCGGCCGCAATCGTCATCCAGCAGCCTTTTGCCTGACAGACTTCATTCACGGTACCGCGCAGCGTCGTCTGCAAGGTATCCGTCAGGTCAGCTTCACCGTAGCTGGTAAGCAGCTCATTAGCCGGCAGTACTTCCGTGGCCGCAAATTCAGCGCCGAAGGCGTTGGTGGCATCTGCCTCTGCTACGGTATCCTCTGCAGTATCCGTCACCGCCTTCGCAGCGTCGCCTCCACAATTGGTTAAGAGCAGGCCGATTGAAAACAGCAGGCTAAGAAAAAGGTAATTCTTCATCATTATTTGGTTTTGTGGCGCAAAGATAAGCGCTCCGGTGTCGCAACACAAGATGCTCCTCTTTCAGATAAGGTAACCGTAAGCTAGCGCCCCGGCCGCCAGGCGGGGAACGCAGCACCATCCGGCAAAACGATCGCGCAACGGACCGGTACGGAATCAGGCGGCTGCGCGTCCACCTCGCTCAATGAACTTTATTATTGCCCGGGGGCAAAGCTATTGGTACCCCATCAGTTCCGTGATGTAGGCGCCGCTGTACCCCAGGTCTTTCAGCTTTTGCTGCAGTTTTACGGCGTCCGCACGGTTAGGGAAACTTTCCCGGCTTTCGACTACCCAAACCTGTTCGCAGGGGCGGTAGCGGGCGACCAGGTCGGAGTGGAAGGGATATTCTGCCGGATCCGTGTAGCGCAGGATGGCGACCTGGATTTTGTATTCTTTGGTCGGGGTGGTCGTAAACCGTGGCAAAGGCGGTGGCGTGCTCCCCCCGGGGATTGCCGCTACGCTCCCGTAGGTGGAAGGCCCTTCTTCGCAGTACGGTGGCTTCTCGGTCTGGGCGCTCAGCAACATAGTGCAAAGCACGAACATAGTGGTGAAGATAATTTTCATAAACGTTGGTATCGTTGGTTATTACGCTGGCAGTAACGCCGTTGAACGGTAGCGATGTTCGCAAATACTGTCAACAGGCCCTCAAATATAACATTTTTGCGTGCCAACGCCTTAGTTGTGTGGTTCAATTCGGTAACTAAATTAGCAGTAATTCTGCGCTTTATAAGACTAAGCTTCAATTAAAAGGTCACAACTACTGCGGATAGGTCATCAATTGATAAATCGACGCTAAAACTCTACCAATTCGCGGTAGGTCACTGCCACTTCCACTTTACGGTTCAGTGCCCTGGCGGAGGCACCCGGCAATTCTCCCATACCGACGATACTGATCTCATTTGCCCGGACACCCGCCGTCTGCAGGTGAATCCCCACGGCTTTTGCCCGGTCCTGGCTCAAACGAACATTCAGTTCCGTGGAACCGATGTCATCCGTAAATCCGGTAACACTGATGTTGATGATGCTCTTATCCTTGATTTCCCCCACGAATATCTCTAATCCTTCGATAGCCCGGGGGGTAAGGCTGGCATCGTCGAAATTAAAACGCACGGTGTAATTCCGCTTAACAATCCTGGTCCGTCGTCTTACCGTATCCGGCGGTGGCAGTTCGGCTTCTTCCACTTCCGGTACGACTTCAGTGGTTGCTGGCGGCGCGGCCTCTTTGGCCAGCAGCAGGTCCAGCCGGTAGGGTTTCAGGTTGCTCCATTCCGGAATCGCGAAGTCTCGTTGGTAAGGTATAAAATCAGGATGCTCGACGGAGAGCGACAAAGGCCGCGTTGCGGGCGCACAAATAAAAAAGCGCCCTTCGTAATTCGTATAGTACGTTCGCCCGTCGGCTACCGGCACGGGATGATGCACGATGGGGTCTCCGGTCAGGCTGTCCGTTACGTAACCGGAGACGTAGGTAACGGGACTGGCACTTAGCCTTTCGGAAAGACGAAAACCGTAAATGTCCAGTTTACCGTTGCCCCCCGGCCGGTCACTGGCTACGAAGCCGGTTTTACCATCAGAGCTGAGGTGAAACCCTAATTCGCGGTGGGGTCCGTTTACCGGCGGCCCCAGGTTCAGGGCCTGGGTGAAGCGCCCCTGACTTTTGTCCCACCAGCTGGCGAAGATGTCTTCGTCTCCCAGTGAATAATGTCCGTAACTGGAGAAATAAAGCGTTTGTCCGTCATTACTCAAGAACGGTGCCTCTTCGTTTTCCGGGGTATTCACCCCATCCCCGAGGTTGCGGGGCTCTCCCCAGGTACCGTCGGCTTGGCGGTCGGAAACGTAAATATCACTTCCTCCGAAGCCCCCCGGGCGATTACTTACGAAGAACAGTTGCTGCTCGTCACAGCTGATGCTGGCCTGGCTTTCCCAGCTTCCGGGCATACTGATGTAGTCCGGGAGTTTTTCCACATCCCGGATTCGTCCTTCCCGCAACCAGCCGGCATAGAGATCAAACTCCCGGCGGGGCGGGGCCCCTTTTGCCACCAGATTACGGTCCTCCTTGATGTTTTTCCCCAGGGTGAAGTAAATGCGTTCTCCGTCGCGTACCAATGAGCAAGAGCCTTCCGGTTGGGCCGTGGTATTAACACTGCCGAAACGAGAGATCGTAAAGGGGGATTCCCGGTCTTTGCGTCTCCCTTCCAGCAAATCTTCATCTTTAAACGTTCCCTGGCGGGTAAAGAACAAACTCGTCAGATCATTATTGAAAAAAGGGAAGTAATCGTTCTGGATGGTGTTGATGGGCGGGCCAAGGTTGTACAGTTCCGTAACGTTGATGAACTGACTGCTGTCACGGGTAATTTTTGCCGCCTTTATCCGGGCCTCAAGTTGCTTGAGTACCCGCTGCTCCTCAGCGGCTTCTTCTTCTCCGTTGCGCCCGAATTCCTTGATGTCCCGGGCCTGCAGCTCTTCAAAACGCTGCAGGTAGTGCAGCGCCAGGCCGGGGCGCGACATTTTGTAATAGGTCATCCCCAACTGGTAATAGAGCAGCCGGGAAAAGGACGAATCCCGGTCCAGCACCCGCTGGTAAGCATCAGCGGCAGCGGCGAAGTCGCCCAGGAGCTCTTCGGAAATCCCGAGGAAGCGCCTTGCGGCAATGAAACCGGTATCCAGTTTAACGGAAGTCAGGAAGGCTTTGCGTGCCTTTTTGGGCTGGCCGTCAAGCAGGTGCTGCACACCATCGTCGAAAGCAGCGGTCGCGGCCGGCAAGTCACTGCCACGCTGGGCAGTCAGGCCCGGGCAAGTCAGCCACAGTAGGGCCAGCAGCAGGATTATGGCTCTCAGCATAAGGTTCGGGTAAGGAGTAGCCACAAGATCGTTATTCCTGAGGGAATGCCCTAAAAAAGCTTGGGCCCCGTGTATTACGGGGCCACAAGATAAAATGAGTGCATTAGTAAACTATCGGGGCTAAGGTAACGACTTTTTGGAAAAGTTCAGGAAATCGGGGATAATCCTTTTACGGCCAGCTGCCCCGCTCCCTTATCCTGACGGCTGCACCTGCGGCCGCGCCCCTCGGGCTTCCTCCGCAAAACCATGCCCGCGCCCCGGCTGTTACCCAAACACTATGCGAAAAATTCTGATCTTCTTCCTCCCTCTCCTCTTCCTGGCCTGCAATGCCGTTCAGGACCAATCAGTCACTGCCGGAACGGCGAAAAAAGCAACGCCGGCGGCCCCCGGTCATTTTTCCGGCGGACTGAGTGACTACTGGTACGAAGGCAAGGCGGAGATAAATACGTACGATCTTACCCAGGCCAGGTACGGCCAGTTACGGCCCGGGCAGGTGAACCTGATTTTCGTTTCCGAAGATTTTTTGACGGACGAGCAGGTGAAAAATGATACCTACACCAATCCCAGTTCTACCCCCGTCATTAAAACCAACCTGATTCGCCGGTTCATCACCGGCATCTACGACTATTCGGTAATGACCTCCGTTTTTACCCCCACCAAAACGGACGAACAGCCACACACCCTGAAGGTTACGACGAGTATGCAAGACTGGTGCGGACAGACCTTCACCCAGCTTAATTACGAAGGCGGGGGCCGCTGGAATAAACAATTGCGGTCCTATTTTGAGCGGGAGGGGGATGTAAACGAAAGCCTACCGGCGGATTTTGTAGAGGACGAAATCTTTAACCGCATCCGGTCCGGCTGGTCGGCGCTCCCGGTAGGGACCTACCAGGTTATTCCCGCCACCAGCTTTCTGCTGATGACGC
>JAUIIF010000135.1 GCA_030431945.1 Bacteroidia bacterium
TCCAGCAGGCTGTGTCCGAATATAAAGGCCCGGGTGGGCGGTACCTGGCTGAAAACACCGGTGCTGAGGACCAGGGAAAAAAGGAGGGCAAACAAAAAGCGCATTAACGAGAATTTCGGGTGGATCAAAACTACGTTTATTCAGGAATTATTCAACATCGGGGCGCGGCCGCAGGTGCTTGCAACGAACAGAATAGCCATTAACTTCGGCTGGGGATCCAACGTGTTCTCCGTGCCTTCTGTGCCTTCCGTGTCTTCCGTGTTTTCTGTGCCTTCCGTGTTTTCTGTGTTCTCCACGTTTCCCCCGGTACAACTATAACGTAGGGGACAAGCCCCCTCGCTACAATAGACGGACCTCCGGTCCTGGAAAAAAATTCCGTGTTCTCCGTGTTCTCCGTGTTTTATGTGCCTTCCGTGTTCTCCATGACCTCCGTGTCCAGCCCAGAGAAACCTGCCCTCAGCCATAAGGCCAGTACCCCTCCCAGTACCACGGCGTGTAGACATCTCCGATCGTCTCCGCCAGGGCTTCCTTAAAAATCCCCTCCGCATTATCACTGTTGGCAAGTAAAAGGACACCTACCCCCGTCTCCGGAAACATGATGGTGTAGTGCTGAAACCCTTCGTCGTGCCCTTCCTTAAAAGCACCGGGGCCGTAAGGCGTTTGCAACACCCCCCACCCTAGTCCGTAGCTGAGCTCTATCTGATCATTGTCACTGCTGTTGACTAAGGCTTCCGGTCCGAACTGCTGCTGAGAACGTATCCTGACGGAAGGGGTAAACAACAGCTCCGTTAAGGGACTGCCGGAAGCCGCCAGGCGCAGTACGTGGCCGAAGAATTTAGCGTAATCCGCCGCCGTAGTTTCCAGAGAACCGGCGGCACCGGCCTGCCGGCGCTTTCTGCGCGGCACGAGGGCCTGGCTGGCCGAATGGCCCTCGCAGTAGTGCCCCTCAAAACGCGTTTGCCAGCTGTAGCTGGACATTTCCATGCCCAGCGGAACAAAGACCCGCTCCTGCGCCAGGGCTTCCAGCCCCCGCCCCGTCTTCGCAGCTACTGCCAACTGCAGCAGGCGGATTCCTTCGCCGGAATACTGGTAACGGCTGCCCGGTACGAAATCGATCCGAAGTGGTTGAGACAGGTCTGGCCCGGAGGGCGTCAGGAAACGCCAGTTCTGAAAGCCCGTAGTATGGTTCAGGCACATCCGGGCGGTGATCATTTGGTAGCGCGGGTCAGTGGCCAGTTCCCGATAGCCGCGCCAGGGTTTGTCATAAGGCAACTCGGGAATGGGTACGGGGAAATATTGCTGCAGGGGCACGTCGAGATCAATGACTCCATCCACCACGAGGCTGGCGACCAGGTAACCAAAGAGGGCTTTACTCAACGACGCACCGTAAAAAACGTGGGAGGAACTGAGGGCTTCGCCCGTAGCGGCATTGGCCAGTCCGAAGGCTTGCTGGAGTCCGGGCACCCCGTCGTTGAAAATCGTCAGGTGAAGGCCGGTCACCCCAGCCTCCTTGACTAACTTGTCGACCGCCACACCCAGGACTTCCTGTGGGGTGGAGGTACCGTCTATTTTGCGAATCATCATCAGGACGTGGTCTGCCGACACCCTCAGGCCGGCGGTTGTATAAATTGCGAACTGTACGAAACTACCGTCCGGGTGGAAGTTACCACAAAACAGTTCGTCAAGTCCGGCAGCAACTCACCGTAGGAGCCTTTAGCCCCGAATAAAGGCAACACTCCGGAAAATTACCGACCTTCCGGCCAAAGTCCTGATCAAATGCTAAAGTACCTTTCTCTCCTTGCTCTTTTATGCTTCGTCGGCACCAGCGGCCGCGCCCAGCAACGCTACGTGCAAAATCCGCAAACTTTCAGCGTCAACCGCCTGCCGGCCCACGCCACCATGTACCACTACGCTGATGAAGCCACTGCCAAAAGCGGCGGCGCGCTGGCGGGGCGCACTGACCTGAACGGAACCTGGAGCTTCAAGTGGCACGAACACGGTACCAACGGGATCCCCGACAACAACCGCCAGGTAGACCTGCGCAGTTTCACCACCATCCAGGTACCGGGAAACTGGGAGATGCAGGGACACGGCATGCGCATTTACACCAACTGGGAATATCCTTTTCGCCCGGCCAACCCTCCCTTTGTGCCCGCGACCAACGGCCCGACGGACCACGACCGCAACCCCATGGGCGCCTATTTCCGGACCTTCGACATCAACAACTTCCGGGCCGGTGACCGGCAGGTGCTGCACTTCGGTGCCGTCAGCTCCGCCCTGCACGTCTGGCTGAACGGCCAGTACGTCGGCTACAGCGAAGGCAGCCGCACCCCGGCAGAATTTGACATCACCGACCTGGCGAAAAGCACCGGTAACGAGCTTTACGTGGAAGTCTACCGCTACAGCTCCGGCTCCTACCTGGAAGACCAGGATCACTGGCGCCTGAGCGGTCTCCACCGCCAGGTTTACGTGCAAAGTACCCCTTTCGAGTACCTGCTGGACCTGTTCGCCAAGCCCTCACTGCAAAAAGACATGACTACCGGCCACCTGCGGGTGGAACCTCAGCTGCATTTCCGGGATCCGGACCGTATTAAGGACTGGACTTTTGAAGTTCAGGTGTACGATCCGGCCGGCCGGGCCCTCCTGCCGGCCCCAAAGTCAATTTCCCTGAACCCCATCGCTGATTTTTACCGCCGCGGCGCCTACCGGAACCCCTACGGCATTCACGAATTTCACGGACTTACCGTGGACCTGCCCAACGTCAGCCCCTGGACCGCCGAAACGCCGACCCTCTACCGCCTTACCGCTACGGTAAAAAATGCGGCCGGAGTACCGGTGGACATCACGGGACACAACATCGGCTTTCGCAACCTCAGCTGGGGTAAGGATGGCTTTAAAGTCAACGGCAAAGAGGTCATCTTTTATGGCGTAAACCGCCACGACCACAGCGCCATTAACGGTAAAGCCGTTACCCGTGCGGAGATCCGGGAAGACCTGCGGCTCATGAAAGCCTTTAACCTGAATTCCGTTCGTTGCAGCCACTACCCCAACGACCCCTACCTGTACGAACTGGCCGATAGCATCGGCCTCTACGTCATGGACGAGACCAACGTGGAAACCCATAAGGCCGGCAGCCAGATCAGCGGTTTGCCGATGTTCGCCACGGCCATGCTGGACCGGGCCATCCGCATGGTGGAAAGAGACAAAAACCACCCCAGTATCGTGAGCTGGAGCCTCGGTAACGAATCGGGTACCGGCCCTAATCACGCCGCGATGGCAGCCTGGATCAAGCACCGGGACGGTTCGCGGTTACTGCACAACGAAGGGGCAGCGGGCGAAAGCTTCAGCAACAAACCGGAGCCGGATGAGCCTTACGTGGACGTCCGTAGCCGCATGTACACGCCCAAGGAGCTGATGCGCGGCATCATGGCCATGGACGATGACCGGCCCCTGATCTACTGTGAGTACGCTCACTCGATGGGCAACTCGACGGGGCACCTTGACACCTTCGCCAACATGTTCCGGACCTACCCCAGCTTTGCCGGCGGCTTTATCTGGGACTGGGTCGACCAGGGGCTGGTAAAAACGGACGAAAAAGGACAGCAGTACATGGCCTACGGCGGGGATTACGGCGAAGACATCAACGACAACAACTTCCTGGCCAACGGCCTGGTGTACAGCGACCGGACGCCCCAGCCCGCGCTCTACGAAGTGAAGCACGCCTTCCAGCCCGTAACGGTGACCCGGCAGGGCGACGGATTCCGCTTCAAATCCTGGCTCACCCATACCAACCTGAACCAGTACGACCTGGAGGTGCGGGCGGTCTTGCCCAACGGTACGAAAACCATTTGGTCGGGCAGCGCTCCTGCGGTGGGCGCCGGTGCGCAGGTGCAGTGGAAGTTGCCCGACGGGCTGCTTCCGGCCGGCATCCATTACCTTGAATTTGCCTTCCTGCAGCGGGTACCCGAATTCGGTCGCCCCGCGGGTCACGAGGTCGCCTTCGATCAAATAAAAATGCCCGACCCGGCCCCGGCAGTTAGCCCTGCCGCGTCCGATATTGTCCGGGGTACCTACCAGGAGACGCCGGCGGCACTGGTACTTTTCCGGGCCAAAGGAGAGGTCTACGTTGACCCGGCAACCGGCAACGTCACCCGTTATGTTTACGCCGGCCGGGAAGTACTGGAAGCCCCCCTGACGCCAAATTTCTGGCGTGCGCCGACGGACAATGACAAGCCGGCCGGCCTCGCCCGGAGGTACGCCCCCTGGCGGGATGCCGTTCCGACCCTGACCCAAAAGCAATATTTCGACAATTCCCTCCGGATCACCCGGACTTACCTGGACGGCAAGGTGACCGAAAAGCTGATCATTTACCTGACGGAAACCGGGGAATTGTCTTACCACGGAACGTTGGAGAAAACGACGCCGGCCGCTGATGTTCCCGGTGTTTTCCGTTACGGCGTCCAGACCCAGGTCAGCAAGGAGTACCAGACGGCCAGCTGGTTCGGCCGCGGGCCGATTGAGGCTTACGCCGACCGTTTCCAGGCGGCCCGTTTCGGCCGCTGGACAAGCGCTACGGACCAGCTGACCGAGCCGTACATCAAACCCGCCGAAAACGGAAACCGGCGGGAGGTTTCCTCCCTGACGCTCACGGGGGCAGACCAGCCCACCCTCACCGTAAACGGCCGGTTTGACTTCAGTCTCTGGCCCTACACCCAGTCCACCCTCGAAGCCGCTGAACACACCAATGACCTTACGCCGGCAGCCAACTTCACCCTCAACCTGGACTACGGCCAGGCGGGTGTAGGCGGTGACAACAGCTGGATGCCCAACGCCGGGCCGTACCGGGAACACCGGCTGGAGCTGGATGCAGCCATCTCCTACGGCTTCACCCTGGGGATGAAGTAGGGAGCTGAAAGCGGCCGTTCAAACAGTATGCCCTACTCCGGCGGGGTTTGCCACAGACCCGGCGAAGTAGGGCAGTTTTTGTGCGAAAAGCCATGCGGCGTTTACGGTCAGGCACCGCCTGCCCCAAAATGTGCATCTACCCAACCTGGCGTATTATCACCGATGGGCCATTACCTTTAGAAGATGGGGGTACACCCCATCAAGCTACTGCAAGCACTATGTCCACAGACCTCTCTCCACTCGCCATTGCCTTCATCGGAATTACCCTGCTGGCCATTCACCTTTTTGCCCGGGCGCACCAGCACCCCCGGAAGCTGACGACCCTGCTGCTGGGTTACGCGGCGGTCCAGTACCTGGTAGGCCTCACCGGGTTTTACCAGTACACGGAGGTCTTACCGCCCCCGTTTTTGCTGAACATTTTACCGGCCGTCCTGGCCATCTCCTGGCTTTTCTTCAGCGGGGCCGGCCGGGCTTTGCTGGCCGGCTTTGACCGGCGGCGTATTACCCTGCTGCACGTCGTTCGGGTCCCCGTGGAGTTGGTGCTTTACGGCTTGTTTCTGGCCGAGCAGCTTCCCCGGATCATGACGTTTGAAGGTAATAATTTCGACATTATGATCGGCCTGACGGCCCCGGCCATCTGGTACTTTGGCTACGGCAAGGGCTGGGTAACGCCGGGTCTGATCAGGATTTGGCACTATGTAGGCCTGCTGTTGCTGCTCAACATCGTAGTAACGGCCATCCTGGCCGCGCCCACCCCCTTTCAGCAAATAGCCTTTGCCCAACCAAATGTGGCCGTACTCCGTGCGCCCTTTAACTTATTGCCGGCGGTGGTGGTGCCGTTGGTGGTGGTGGGGCATTTGGTTGGGCTGGGGACGGATAAGAAATAGGCCCCTGGTTCCCTGCAAAACCTTTACCCTGCCCTGACCATCTGCCGGCGGCACCAGCGTACCTTCGCGTCACCTACTACGGTGAGCGCGCAGGCGGGGTGGTAAACTACCCTGGTTTGCACCTGCGTCCGCGCCCGATCCTGCCGTAGAAAGAAGTGAAAAAGCCGCCGTGTTATGAAGAAAACGTATTTAATTGCCCTCGTCATGATCATCGTTGCCGTCACCCTCGTGCTAAGTGCCGGCGGAGAGGTAGCCCCCTACGCCAACTTCGAAAAGGCGGCGGAAACTGGCGCCTCGGTCAAGCTGGTCGGCACCCTCGTGAAGGATAAGCCGATGGTCTTCGAGCCGCTGAAAGACCCCAATAAGTTCAGCTTTTTCCTGGAAGATCAGGAAGGTAACGAGCGGGAAGTGGTATTGCTGAAGGGCAAGCCGCAGGACTTTGAGATGTCCGAATCCATCGTCCTGACCGGCCGGATGGAAGGCGAAACCTTCATCGCCAAGGACATTCAACTGAAGTGCCCGAGCAAGTATAAGGACGAAGAATCGATGATCAAGGGATTGACGGAGTAGCGGGTTGGTCTCAGGGGCGGTTCGCCGCCCTGCGGAAGACCGGAAGATCAATAGCCCCCCCACAGCCCCCCAGACCAACAGCACCAACGGGTCAATGCCCCAACAGACCGACCAGATTACATGGAAGAAATCCAATACCTTAACGAACACCTTGGCCCCCGGCACATTGGTCATTTTGCCATGTTGCTCGCTTTTTTCGCGGCGGTACTGAGTTTTATCAGCTACTTCCTGGCCACGCATTACCGTGGGGAAAAACTGCGTGGCGGCAAGTGGCAGCGCCTCGGTCAGCTCAGTTTCCTGGCCCACGGGGCGGCCGTTTTCACCGTCATCGGCTGCATCTTCTACGCGATGCTCAACCAGTACTACGAGTACCAGTACGTGAGTGCCCACGTGAGTGCGGACCTGCAGCAACGCTACATTTTCAGTGCCTTCTGGGAAGGGCAGGAAGGGAGCTTCCTGCTCTGGATGTTCTGGCACGTCATCCTCGGTTACGTACTGATGGTGACTGCGCGCAAGTGGGAACGGCCGGTCATGGCCGTGCTCTGCGCGGTACAGATCGTCATCGTCAGCATGATCCTGGGCGTTCATTTCGGGATTGGCGACTGGGTGGTTAAATTAGGTTCCAGCCCGATGCTGCTGTTGCGGGAAACCATCAATGCGCCCATTTTTCAACAAGCAGACTACGTGGCCTTGCTGAAGGGCAATGGCCTCAACCCTTCCCTCCAGAATTACTGGATGACCATCCACCCCCCCACCCTTTTTCTGGGCTTTGCCAGTACGGTAGTGCCCTTCGCCTTTGCCGTGGCGGGCCTCTGGACCGGCCAGCACCGCGAGTGGCTGCGCCCGGCCCTGCGCTGGAGCCTTTTCAGCGCCGGCATCCTCGGCATCGGCATCCTGATGGGGGCTGCCTGGGCTTACGAAGCCCTGAACTTCGGGGGGTACTGGGCCTGGGACCCGGTGGAAAACACCAGCCTTGTCCCCTGGCTGCTGCTCGTGGCCGGTCTGCACACCAACCTGATCAGCCGGGCCACCGGCCAGGGCATCCGGGCGACTTACCTCTTCTATCTTTTCACCTTCGTGATGATCGTGTACAGTACGTTCCTGACGCGCTCGGGGGTACTGGGAGATACTTCTGTCCACGCCTTCACGGAAATGGGACTGGAAGCACAACTCCTTTTCTTCCTCGGCTTCTTTGGACTGGGCAGTGTGGCGCTGATGGCCTGGCGCTGGCGCTCCATCCCCGTTCCGGAAAAGGAGGAGGCGTTGAGCAGCCGCGAGTTCTGGATGTTCATCGGCAGTTTAGTGCTGCTCATGTCGGCAGTACTGATTACCGGTTCTACCAGCCTGCCGGTCTACAACGAAATCCGGGAATACTTCAATCCCGTATTTGACGGGGTGACACTGACGGACCCGGAGGCACACCACAACCGGTTCCAGATCTGGATCGGTATTTTCATCGGGGTCTTGTCCGGCATCGCCCATTTCCTGCGGTGGCGGGAAAAGGACTTTGCGGCGCACTGGCAGTCTTTCCTGGCCCACACTTTGGGCGCGGCCGCTGGTGCAATGGTGCTCAGTTGGGCCACCCTGTACTGGATTGAAGCTCCGGCCTGGCAGTACAAACTGATGCTTTTCAGCGGCTGGTTTGCCGTGTGGACCAACGTTGACTACCTGATCCGTTTTGCGCAGCGCGACCTGAAGGTCTTCGGGTCCAGCCTCAGCCACATCGGTTTCGGCCTGATGCTGCTCGGCATCCTGGCCAGCGGGGCGAATAAGCGGATCATCAGCCAGAACCAGTTCTTAATGGAAGGGCTGAGCGAGGACGAAGAACTGGAACGAACCACGGTTATCCTGATCAAGGACGAACCGATGATCATGGAAAATTACGAGTTGACGCTGCGGGGGGACACCATCGACGGGTATAACCGTACGTACCGGGTGGACTATAAGCGGCGCAATGCTGAAGGGGAAATTCTGGAAGAGTTCCAGCTGGAGCCTAACTTACTGTACGATAAGACCTTCGAGAAGATTGCCATCACCAACCCCAGTACCAAGCATTACTGGAATAAGGACATCTTTACGGTGATTATGAGCCTCCCGCTCGAAGAGCAGAGCATCAAAGAGAAGCAGGCAAAAGAAGACAGCCTTAAGTACCGGGTTATTCCCTTGTCCATCGGTGAACAACTGGCCTTCAAGGATACCCTCAAGATCCGGCAGCCGGATACCTTCCTGATCCGCAATTACCAGATTGCCCTGGAAGACTTCGTACGGGTACCAAAGCACCCGGATTACGAGGCGGAACCCAACGACATCGGCGTAGGGGCTACGATCAGCATCAGCCGCAGCGGTGCGGATACGGTGTACCGGGAGCAGATTGCCCTCGTCTTGCGGGAAGGCTTACTGTATCACTATCCGGCGCAGCTGAACGAGATCAGCACCCGGCTGAAGATTGATGAAAGTGTTTTTGAGCAGTTGCTCGTCGCCGAAGAAGAACTGGACTACCAGGAGTTTGTAGTCAAACCCGGCAGTACCTTCACCGTAGGCGACCGGCAAATCACCTTCCGCAATTTCCGGCCCCAGCCGGAAGTGGACCATTATTCTCCCCGCGAAGGGGACATTGCCGTCAGCGCCCAGCTCGACATCAGTGCTCCTGACGGAACTACCGGCACGATGGAACCCGTCTTCATCATCCGCGATAAAACGCCCAGCCGCATCCGGGACGAACACCGAGAGCTTGGTCTTTTCGCCAACCTGATTAACCTTAATCCGACGAGTGGGGAGGCGACCTTGCTGATCGCGGAGGCACCGCGACGCGGTGCGCTGCGTATTCCGGTGGCGGTAGCCACCAATTCCGCCCGCTCCGATTGGCTGGCCCTGCAGGCCATCGAGTTCCCCGGGATCAATCTGTTCTGGATCGGAACCATTGGAATGATGTTCGGGCTCCTCTTCACCATGGTGGTACGACTGCGGGAAAAGAAGAAGGGGTAAATGCGGGGGACAACCGCTTATGCTTGTCCTTCGCCAGGCAATAATCAGGGGTTCGGTCGTTATACCTAAGTCAAACTGGTTGAGGTAGGCGCCTGACAC
>JAUIIF010000136.1 GCA_030431945.1 Bacteroidia bacterium
ACTGGTTGTAACGCGGAGTTCCCCGGTGGATCCGCCAAAGCAGGATACATCGATAACTTCGTCCAGGGCAACGGTAAGTAAGGGGCGTTCCGTTAAGACGTACGTAAAGGAATCCTGACAACCCGCCGCATTGGATACGGTAAGTTTATAGGTGCCGGCTCCTAACATGGTCCGGTCTTCGTCCGTCGTGCCATCATCCCAGACGTAGAAGTAGCTGGGCTCATCACCGGTAACCACCAGGTCGATGGCCCCGGTAAACGTCCCGGGGCAAGTTGGGTTGGTCAGGGTTTCGGCTACATTGATGTTGAACGTGTTCAGGCTGACGTTTACCGTGGCCTGGTCCGTACAACCATCCGCCGTACTGACGGCCAGGTTGTAAGTGGTCGGGCCAGTAGGAGTAATGGTCGGGTTCGGGCAGTCCGTACAGGAAAGCGTCCCGTCAGTGGGGGTCCAGGAGTAGGTGAAGCCCCGGTCGTAGGCAAAGGAAATTGACCAGCCGGAGAGTTCGCCCAGGTCATTGCCCTGACTATCCCAACCAACCAATTGCCAGGTGCCGTTGATGCGGCTGGTGTTGAAGGCCGTCCAACCGCCGGAAGCCGGCCGGAAGGTGCCGGTGTACGGGGCAGTCGCTGATCCGATATCATTGGTTGCCGTAGGACTAAAGCACGTCTGGCTGAGGTTTTCACCGTTGCCGCCGAAGTTCTGTAAGAGCGTGAGAATGCGACCATTAGGGGCTACGACCTGAAGGGTTACGTCGCTCAGGTCTCCGTTGTTTTCCAGGTCAATACAGATGCTGGTTAATTCCTGCGTCACGTTCGTGATGCGATCCGGCGTAAAATCACTGATCGTGATCGGGTTACTGAACCGGCCCGCCGAAGAGGGATAAAGACTGTTGCCAAAGGGAGCATTGGCGTACGACTGAAAAGTGATCGGCTCATCCGAAGCAATGCTGCCGGCTACGTTGGGCTGGAAGCTGGAGCCGATGCAGATGGAGGTATCGAGTAAGTCCCGGTCTACCAAAGTGCCGCAGCTGCGACATGCGGAGGCATAGTCCGGCAATACATTTACGACGACGCTCGTGTCGTAGACACAACCGTACTCGTCCGTAGTAAGGATCCGAATAGAATTGGGCCCGGGATTCGTACCGGCGAAGATGGCGTTGTCTCCGTTGTACGAAGTGAAATTGGGGAAGTTTTGCAGCTGGTAGCCCTGAATGGGTACGACGAAGGTTTCCTGACCGGGGTAGATGGAGTTGACAAACTCAATGCTCCACTCAAAGATGTGCCCGCTGTCGTTCGTGAGGTTATCCCGGATGTTTAAGGACCACTCTCCGTTGAGCGGGCAACCGACGAGCGCATTAAAACTGTCTTCCGCAGCGTAATCAATTTCCGGCATGGTTTCGTTGTCCCGTACGTTATTAGCCACTACGTACTCGGTCATCGTCAGGGGGGCGGAGGCCGTCCAGCAGTAAAGTCCGGGTGGGTCGGGTGGGTCCAGCGGGGGGTTGGTACTACGGTCTCCCTGGCCCAGCAGTTGGCGCTCTACCCGGTCATTGCGATCAAACCGGTGCAGGTCGACCCGACTGCCGTCGGGGCAGGTAATCCAGATGTCCAGGTCCCCCAGGTAACTGTGTTCCATGGAGGCACAGATTCGGACCAGGTCAGTAGACTGTAAGAGCGTCTGCCCGGGGTTGAAGTTGGAAAAAACGAGGGGGCTGCTGAAAACGGTCCCGTTACCGTCCGGCAGCGGGGTCAGTTCCGTAAAGGTTTGGCTGGTGTTGAAACTGAAGGGGATTGGGGTGGGAAGAAAGGTGATGTCTCCCGGATTGCCCGGGCTGCCCACCACCAAACTGAGTTCTTCTCCGATACAGACGTCCGGAGGGAGGTTGTCCGGAGACGCAAAAATCGGCGGAGGGGCTACGCGTACCCGCTGGCTGATCCGGTTGGTATTGGTACAGCCGTCAGCGTCTTCGATGGTCAGCTGGACCAGGTAGCCACCGGGTTCATCGTAAGTATAGGTAACCTGCGTAAGGTTGACGCCCGTGCGGACAGTGCCGTCCTGAAAATTCCAGGTGAACGTAGACGTAGCGTCGCTTTGAAAATAGCGGACGTTATTGTCAGGGTAGAGGGTATTGGCCGTGAAAGTGATCGGGTCACCCGGGCAAATATTGACGTAGGTATTGCCGCTGGGCTCGGCAGAAGCTGCCGGCATGGTGGAGATATCGCCCTCAATTTCCTGGCAGGAGCGGACGCATTCAATGGAGGCCTGCCAACCCGCACCATTCCCGGTGCTGACAAACACAAAGGTCAGACAGCCGCTGTTATTTGCCTCGCTGGCCCGTACCCGGAAGCCGGGCGTTTCGCCCGACTGTATGACCGATTGCACCGGATCTCCCGTAGTCTGCCCGTCGTGCACGGTAATCTCGCCGTCAATCGCCAGTTCCTGAAAGGTCAGCAAGACGTGCGTGTTGGCACCGCCGTCGTTGGAGCAAATGGTGATCTGCTGGGTATTACCGGCAGGGCTGTGGTTGCCGTTCTGGCCGCCGGAGTCGGTGAAAACGCCGGAGCAAATCCTCACGTCCCCCTGGCTGATGCGTACCACTTGTGCCTGGACTGCCGGCCCGATGATGAAAAGACAGAGGGTCAGAAAAAGAAAACGGGGGTAAAGCTGCGGCATCGGTCAAGCGTTATTGGAAAAGCAAATCTTTGCACCTGCGTCCCCGCCCTGATTTACTGGTTAAAAACCGTCCTCAGGTAACGGGGTGGAAATAAGGTTGATCAGCGTCAGGTAAACATAGGTTTCAGACAAAGGTAGCTGCCGGCGCGAAATGTCACGGACAGATGTGCGACAAAAGACCATGGCAACTATCTTTGGCGCAAAACGAATTTTACCATGAAAGTATTGGACGGGAAGGCCCTGGCGGCAACAATTAAGGAGGAATTAAAGGAGGAAGTAGATACCATCCGCCTGGCGGGAGGTAAAATTCCGCACCTGGCCGCCGTCCTGGTGGGGGAGGATCCCGCCTCCCAGGTGTACGTCCGTAATAAAGTGCGCAGTTGTGAAAAAGTGGGTTTTCGTTCTACGCTGATCCGGCGCGGTGCCGACGTGAGCCAGTCAGAATTGCTGGAGATTGTCAAGCAGCTCAACGAAGACCCGGACGTTGATGGCTTTATCGTGCAATTGCCCCTTCCTGAACACCTGGACGAAGAGGCCATCAATCTGGCCATCGATCCGAAAAAAGACGTGGATGGCTTTACCCCGGTGAACATCGGAATGATGACCCTGGGCCTGCCCGCTTACCTGCCCGCCACCCCTAATGGTATTATGACGATGCTGGACCGGTACGGGATCGAAACCAGCGGTAAGGAAGTTGTCGTCCTGGGCCGATCCAATATTGTCGGTACGCCCATGACCATCCTGCTGAGCCGCAAGGGAAACCCCGGCAACGCTACGGTAACCATGTGCCACAGCCGTACGGCAGACCTTGCCTTCCACACCCGCCGCGCGGACATCCTGGTCGCTGCCATCGGAATTCCCGAAATGGTAAAAGAAGACATGGTCAAGCCGGGGGCGGTGATTATTGACGTAGGCATTAACCGGGTAGAAGACGACACCCGGGAGCGGGGCTACCGCCTGTGTGGCGACGTGGACTACGACGGGCTGAAGGGCAAGGTAGCCGCCATGACGCCCGTGCCCGGTGGTGTAGGGCCAATGACGGTGGTTAGTCTGCTGATGAATACCCTCGCGGCAAGTAAGCGGTAAGGGGCGCGGCCGCAGGTGCCAGACGAGATCAGGAGGAGCAGGGAAAGACTGAAAAAAGCGTATTGCCACCGGCATGCCTGGTACCCTGTGTGCCTGATGAGCTGTCCTGATAGCACTGCAATTCGGGCCGGGCTTACCCCTGGTACTGGTTGGGCAAATTGTTAGTCTCGTCTCCGCAACCGGACCAACTACGGGAAATAGCAAAGTTTTTACCTTTAGGCGAAGACCGATACCAGGCCAGCTGAACCATTCCGGTTCAGGTACGTCATAACCTGCTTCTCATGAAATGTATTATTGCTTGCGGCCAACGCCCCCCGGTGGTGCTGTTCTTTTTGTTTTTTTCCGCCCTGCTTTTTGGCCAGGACCAGCGTCCGCACTGGCATTTTATGGACCGGGCCACCATCCCGCAGCCCGGGCCGGCGATGCCGGCCTACCTGCTTCCCCTCTACGGAGAGGAAGTAGACCTGGAGCGCGTAATCAGCGCCCACGAAGCCCACTATGCCACGCGTGGTGCCCACGAATGGGCGGAAGACCTGGAAAGGAACCCGTACGCCAAATTTTTTCACCAGTGGCTGGAAGGGGCCGGTAGTGAAGCAGGACCGGATGGCATCGTCCGTTCCCTGACGACCGAAGCCCTGGTCACCCGCCGTGCCAAAGCCCGGCAACTCGACCTGGTCCAGCAACGGAGAAATCTGGAAAAATCAGCTTCCGCCTGGTCTTTCGTGGGGCCGAAGCGTACCCTCTGGCGGGCGGAGCATCGTGCCGGACAGCCCGTCGCCCCCTGGCAAATTAACCTCTATTCTTTCGACGTGGCACCCTCCAACCCCAGCATCCTGTTTGCGGGCAGCGAAACGGGGGAAGTGTACAAAACAACGGATAAGGGCGGGAACTGGACCCCGGTGAAGACCTATAATTTTACCGGGGCGCCCCTCAGTATTGCTATCCATCCAACTAACCCCGACGTAGTAGTGGTAGGGCTGAATACGGGAATCGTTCGTACGGACGATGGGGGCGTGAGCTGGTCCCTGGTCCACCCCGGCTCCGGCCTGAGCTGCAACTCCCTCGAATTTTCCACCGACGGCAGCCTGCTGCTGGCCGGAACGGGCACTGAAGTTCTGCGCAGTACGGACGGTGGCCTGACCTGGACGGCGACCTTCTCCGGTGAAATCATGGACCTTGCCTTTCGTCCCGGCGATAACCAGACGGCCTACGCCCTCAAACGGAACCCCAGCCCCGCGCAGTGTGAATTCTACAAATCCACGGACGGCGGCCAGAGTTTTACCCTCAGCATGACGGGCTGGACGCCTTACCCGGACCACAGCGGCGGCCGCATCTCCGTAACGCCGGCCGCCGCTGATTATCTCTATGCGGTGGTGCTGCAGGACCCGGTCAACCGCGTCCCGGTACTATTGAAAAGTACGAATGCAGGGGACAGCTGGACGGAAGTGGCCGTAGGCGGCGTCGGCGGCTGGGCCGCCGGCCAGAACGGACAGGGATACTACGACCTCGATCTGGAGGCGAATGACCTGGATGCTGAATCCATAATCGTCGGTACCAACACCTCCTGGAAATCTGGTGATGGTGGCGTGACGTTTACGGACCTGGGGGGCTACAGCGGGCCTTTCGATATCCACCCCGACATCCAGGAAATCGTCAGTTTCAGCGGTGATACCTGGATTGCTACCGACGGCGGGATGAACTATTCCTCCGATTTTTTTTCCGATGTCAACAATTTTGAAGCCCGCATCGATGGCCTGGACGGTACCAATTTCTGGGGCTACGACCAGGGCTGGAACGAAGACTACATGATCGGAGGCCGGTACCATAACGGAAATACGGCCCTGCACGAAAACTACCCGCCCGGCTACGCCCTGCGGATGGGCGGCGCAGAATCTCCTACCGGCCACGCCTGGCACGGAAAGCCCCGGCACGCCATGTTTGATGACATCAGCAATACCATTTTACCCGAGTTCATTACCGACGTGGCGGAAGGCACCTTCCCCTTTACCAAGTACCCGAACATTTTTTACTACGGGCGGGAGTTCAGCAGAATTATGCTCGATGTAGAAGATTATCATACTTTTTACGTGGGGGAAGGCCAGGCGTTCTGGCGGTCAACAGACGGGGGCATCAGCTGGGAAAGCCTGTTCAGTTTTGGGGCGGACGTGTACCACTACGATATCTCCCGGGCCAACCCCGACGTGATTTACCTGCTGGCCCGCAATGGCGTCTGGCGGTCGGATGACCGGGGAGCAACCTTTGCGGCCGTCAGCATTCCGCCCGGCTTAACCAGCAGCAACGCCTGGCGGGGCCGCCTGCAGGTCAGTGCCACAAATTCGAACGATGTTTGGTTCCTCGATGCGGGTGCCGGTGCCAGCAGTAGTCGTCATCGGGTGTGGTACTCCAATAACGGCGGTAGCAGCTGGACGAGCTGGCACACCGCCGCCCTGACGGGCCGCCAGTGGCGGGCCATGGCCCATCATGCCGGTAGCAACGGCGGCATTTATATCTCGTCCACCCGGGGGAACGATCCCGGTACCCTGGGGGCTAAGGTAATGTACCGGGACTTCAGCATGTCCGACTGGATGGACTGCTCCAATAACTTTCCCGCCAGTGCTTCCCCCTTGACGATGCTTCCTTTTTACCGCGACAATGTCATTCGCTGGGCCGGCAACCGGGGCATCTGGGAAATGCCCCTGGTACAACAAAGCTGGAACCCCATCGCCCAACCTTTCGTCAATGGTAAAACAGTCCTCTGTGCCGGAGATCCGGTAGTGCTGGACAGCTACTCCGTGGCTAAAAGTAATGCCACGTACAACTGGACCGTGCCCGGCGCAACGACTTCCGGCCCGCTCAGTCAACGGCGCATCAGCGTCACTTTCGCCGCGCCCGGAACGTACACGGCGACGCTGTCCGTCAGTCAGGACGGACAGACGGATACCAAGTCCGTAACCATCGTTGTCGGTACCGCCTGTGATCCGGATCCACTGCCGGGCAATTCCGTTGTCTTCAGTGGCGGCAGTAGCGATTACGTGGCGATGCAGTCGCCCCTGAACCTGACATCCAACACGGTGACTTTCAGTGCCTGGATCAAACGGGAAGGCGACCAGCCTTCCCGGGCCGGCATCATCTTTGCCCGGGGCAGTTCGGCCATCGGGCTCGGTTTTGCGGGGAGCAATGACCTCAGCGTTCACTGGAACGACCAGCAGTGGTGGTGGGAAAGCGGGCTGGTGGTACCGGACAAGGAATGGGCGCACGTGGCGATGACGGTGGATCCATCCGGCGTTACGCTGTACCTGAATGGTGTGCCGGCCCGGCGAAATTTCTCCGCTACGCCGGCTACTTTTGATGGTCCGCTGAGGTTCGGAAGTGATCCATCTTCCTCCACCCGCCGGATGATCGGGGAAATGGATGAAGTGGTTGTCTACAACCGTACCCTCAGCCAGGCGGAGATACGCGAGCTGATGCATCTGACGCGGATACCCTCTGCCGAAACTGGTATGTTGGCCTACTACCAGTTTAACGAAGACAGTGGTCTGGCGCCCAATAAAACGGGTGGAATTCACGCTGCGCTGTCCGGCGGTACTTTTCGTACCACTTCCACCGCCCCCGTCGGGCCGGGCCTCAGCCACCGGCTCGCGGTTACGAATCCCGGTCCGCACGCTTTCGGGGCAACGGGCCTGAACCTCGACTTTACGGCCGGAACCTTACCCGACGGAGAACTCTGCGTCACCCGGATCGACCTGGAGCCGGATCAGTTGCCGGCCGCCGCGGCGGCCTCCGGGAAGTACTGGGTCATCCATAACTACGGGGCGAATGCAGTCTTCACCGGGTTGGAGGAAATGGGGCTTTCCAATGTCGGCCCGGTTTCAGCGGGCCAGGCGGCCGCTCCGGAAAGTATCCTGCTTTTCAAAAGGGGAAGTACGGCTGACGGAATGACCTGGGGAGCGGCCATCACTACCGCTACCGCCGCTACTGCCGGTGCCGGCGGGTCCGTTTCATTCAGTGCGCCGGGCATAACCAGTTTCAGCCAGTTTGTTCTCGGGTTTGAAGCACCGGCGCTGGGAGCGGAGCTGCGCCAGTTTGCGGCCCGGCCGGAGGGGAAAAATGTACAGGTCAGCTGGACGACGGAGCGGGAAGAAAACCTGGCCTGCTTCGTAGTGGAAAGGGGAACGGACGGCCTTTCCTTCACCCCCCTTGCCCGGGTAACTGCCGCCGGCACCAGCGGCCGCGCCCTGACCTACGATTTTCCGGATACGGCCCCCCTGCGCGGCCGGTCTTACTACCGCCTGCGCCTGGTGGACAATGACGGAACAGAAAGCTTCTCTGCCATCAGAAGTGTCCTTTTCCGGGGACTGGCGGAAGAAGTAGTCGTTTTTCCTAACCCTTTGCCACGGGGAGGTCTGCTCCGCGTGCTGACCGGACAGGCCACCCCGCTCACGTTGGAACTCTATACGGCCACCGGAAAGCGCGTGGGCGCTTACCGCATTACGGGCGACACTGCGATTTCCCTCGACGATTTGCCCCGGGGTAGTTACAGCTACCGGATCATGGGGGAGAAATACCGTAAAGGAGGTATATTATTGTTGGAATAAAATTCGCTGGGTATTTCCCTGAACCGTCCCGAACCTGAAGGAATCCTCATTATCCTCGTACCTTCGCCATCAGATGTACACCGAGCAACAAATTCGAGGCCTGGCCATCAATTTCCTGCGACAGCACTACAAGCTTCGCCCGCGCTCGGGTACCAGTGGTACGCGGGTGGTACACAAGCCGCATTATTACGAAGGAGTGACCATTGATGCGCGCCTGGCCTACCAGAAACCTGACCTCAGTTGGTTTACCGCCACCGTGGAAGCCTCCGGCGTAGAGCAGGCACATGAGGTGCTGTACCGGGTTAATTATTACCGGATCGGTGTTCACGCGCTGGTCATCACGCTGGTCATCCTGGCATTTTTTTTGGCGGGAACGCAGGTGCTGGGGCAGAACCTTTGGGCGCAGTATGGCCGTCCGCAGGTCTACCTGTTTTTGCTTAACATCTTCGTAGTGGTTCTCGCTATTGCGGGGGTGCTGCTGAGCCGGCTGCGGTATTACCGTTACATCTACGCCATTGCGCAGTTCATGCGCTTCCACGCCGATGCGCAGTGGGTAGCCTACGATTACCGCATTTTTGCTGAATTGGACGGTGAAAGCCGGCGGGAAACCAGGAAAAAGGAACGCTATTACGAAGAGTTACAGCGGCAATGTCTGCGCTTCGGTTTCGGCCTGATGGAGCTTCGGGAAGCGAACAAAGTGCGGTGGCTGATCGAGCCCAGTCACGTAGACCAGTTTGCGGGTAAACGTTCGCGGTTACCCCTGTGGGTGGCGGCCGCTACGAAGCCTCCACCCGTCCTTCAGAACCTGCGCAAGCGACTGCCACTGGGCAAATCATCTCCGTCACCTATTCCCGCGCCGCCGGTACCGACGGATGGGGTTACCGATCCCCTTTCCGTTGAGAACTACCTGCCCATGACGGTAAGGCAGGAAGAATTCGCCGGCACGGTAGTACCCGCAAAACCAGGGCGAACACCCTGGTACAAACGGCCGGTTCGTCTGAGTAAGCACCTGCAGTGGCGCCTTCGGCATGCAGTGCGCTCCCTTTACCCCGAGGAAATCCGGAAGCGGCCGGGC
>JAUIIF010000833.1 GCA_030431945.1 Bacteroidia bacterium
GATGGGGGTAGCAACGGTGTTTTGCATAAAGAGCTTTGAGATGCAAAGTTAATGGCCGCAGGGTAATATTCCAAGGACTAACTTTTTTTCCGCGCGCTGAAGTCCTGCCATCCTTACCGTTCAGATGGCCGGAACCTGGAAAAAACCGGCGTAACGCCGGATACCAGCATTAATAATCCCGCCACCGACCGCCAGGCGGGGCCATTCAGCTGGCGCTGGAGGGGCTGAAGGATTAACCAGCGTTTCCGGGGGGGGAGGCTCGCTCCAAAACCTTACCTTGCACCCGCGTCCGCGCAAAAAAATGAGAGGCGAGAGTTCAGAAAAACACCAAAGGCGATACCCTGGTGGAAAATGCCACTGGACTATTGCAGCTTCCTCCTTGCCGGCGTATGGGATTGACCACAGGCCTATACTAAACGAATGCTACTGCTGCGGCGCAAAACCAAGTTTGACCAATGAACGAAAATGCGCTGATCGAAGTACAAACCGCACTGACCTCCGTACAGCAAGACCTGGAGGCCTACGCCGGGGTATACCACAATGTTTTTCTGGTCCAGGAAGCAGACGTCCGCGAACTGTTGCAGCGTGAGAAAAACGGTACCCGTATCATCTTCAGCATTAATGGAGCAGGCCGCATTCACCGTGCCTTCATGCCCGCTGGTGACGGTAACTTCTTCATCCTCATCAATCAGGAAATTTGCCGGCAGTTTAACCTGGTGCCCGAAGTACCCGTCACGCTGCAAATCTCTCCGGATAACAGTGAATACGGTATGCCCTTACCGGAAGAATTAGCGGAACTCTGGGCGGTGGATGAAGAGGCTTACCGGGTCTTCCATACCCTTACCCCCGGTAAGCAAAGGGGCCTGATGTATCAGATCGCTAAACCCAAAGGGGCCGATACCCGGGTCAAGAAAGCGGTGCAAATCAGCGAGTACCTCAAGCAAGTCAACGGTAAACTTGACTACCGTGAACTGAATGCCTACATCAAGGCCGATAATCTTAATTGGTAACCCGTACCCTGCATCCCGTATGACCCCCTCTGCCGATTTCTACCTGATTCCTGCCCGCGCCAGCGAAGGCGAGTTCCGCGACCGCGGCAGCAAGTTTGTTGCCACCCTGCGCCACGTCCGCGACGAGGAAGCGGCGCTGGCCGTCGTCGAAGAATGCGCCAAGGTCCATTTTAAATGCAACCACCATTGCTACGCCTACCGGCTGGGGCCGGGAGAGGATCGCTGGCGGGCAAATGATGACGGCGAGCCCTCGGGGACGGCAGGAAAACCCATCCTGGGGCAAATTGATAAAGCGGGCTGGAGTGATGTGGTGATTGTCGTGAGCCGGTATTTTGGGGGGACGAAGTTGGGAACCTCAGGATTGATCAATGCCTACCGCGAGGCTGCCCGCCTCGCTATCGATGCCGGGGAGCGTACCCTGCAACCGCTGACTAAAATGGTGGAATTGCGTTTTGGCTATGCGTTGATGAGCCCCGTGATGTCCGCACTGAGCCAATTGGGACTGGAAATGGCGGCGCAGGATTTTTCCGCGACGGCCGTAGTACTCCTGGAACTGCCACAATCCACCGTTCCAGCTACTGTGCGTGCACTGAAAGCGGCCGTGGGAGGCGTCTACCTGGAGGAAGTAGATGAAACGTTTGAAGTGGAGGGGCTCTCAATTGAAGTACAGGACGGCAGCGGAAGCACCAAGGACGGTTAGTGGCCATCAGTCTCCGGAAAGCAGTCCCGTAGACGGTTACTTTTTCGGGGCTTGTC
>JAUIIF010000834.1 GCA_030431945.1 Bacteroidia bacterium
AGCCGTTTTTGACGGCGTGGCCCTGGAAATGACCCGGGACGAAGGCGCTACCTGGCAAAAAGTAGAGACCAGCCCGGCCGGCATCAGCTGGTACAATGACCTGATGAACCAGCAGTGGACGGGAGATGGAGCCAACTTCAGCAACCGGGCTTTCACGGTGGCCCAGTTCCTGGAAGGCGTCGCCGGAGACACCATCCAGCTCAGGTTTGCCTTCCGCTCTTCGGCCTTCGTCACCACCGAAGGGGTAATGGTGGACGCCGTCTCGCTCACCGAACGCGCCGACCGCAACCTGGCCGCCGCCCAGGCCTTCACCCTCAACCCCTCGGTCTGCAGCTCTCCGACGGACTCCGTCCGCCTGCGCTTTTCTAACCTCGGCCTGACGTTCGCCAAGGACTTTGACCTGAGCTACCGGGTTAACGGCGGTACGGTTATCACGGAAGCCTTCCCGGACAGCGTTGGCCCCGGCCAGTCCGCCAGCTTCATCTTTGCTACGCCATTCGACGGCACGCTCGCCCCGGAAAGTACGATTGAAGTCTGGACCAACCTGAGCGATGACGTCGACCTGACCAACGACACCACCGTTTTCTTCCTGCGGACCCGGGAGGACATCCCCTTCTTCGAGGGCTTTGCCCGCGCCCGCTTCCCCCTCGGTTGGGAGCCGGCGGAAGACCTCCTGATCGCCGACCTGAATGCCGACGGCAACTACGTGTTGTACGACAACCTGAACGAAACGGACACCTCGCTGCTTTTCCGGACCACCAACTACGGGATTGTAGAAGCAGGAGATACCCTGCGCTTTGACGTTGCCCTGCGGGAATTCAACTCCGCTACGGAATACACCGACTCCACCCGCCTGACGGTACGCGCTTACCTGGACTGCAGCCCTGAAGTACAGCCCGTTGCCGAATACATCCTGACCGGGGACAGCCTGATCGCCATTGACCTGATGGCCTTTGCCGGCAATGCCCTCCAGTTTGAAATAGAGATGACCAGGGACTCGGGCGACTTCGACGTCACCCTCGACAACTTCAACATCAAACGCTGTGCCGCCACCCTCGGGCTTACGGCGGACATCGTGAACGCCAGTAACGAAAACGCCATGAACGGTGCCGCCACCATCCTCGTCGGGGGCGGGGTGGCGCCCTATCTCTTCCGTTGGGACACTGGGGAGGAAACCGCGACGGTGGACGGCCTGGCCGTCGGCAATTACTCCGTTATGGTGACGGACGCGGTAGGTTGTACGGATGAGATCTCGCTGGACGTGAGCTTTAACACCTCCGCGGAAGACCCGGCGCAGGTGCTCGCCAACCTGACGGCTTTCCCGAACCCCACTTACGGTACGCTTCAGCTACAGTTGGAGCTGGAAGAAAGTGCACCCCTGCGGGCGACGGTTTTCGACGTCAACGGCCGCCGGCTACTGGTCCGTGACTTTGGCCGCCAGCGTACGCTGAACGAACAACTTGACTTCAGCGCCCTCCCGGCGGGCGTTTATCTCCTGCGCCTGCAGGCGCAGGATGCGGCCCGGACGTTGCGGGTGGTAAAGCGGTAAACGCTTCATTTCTGCGCAGCTACGGTAAGCTCTGCTACACCCGGGAGGTATTGATACAGCTCCCCCGCAGGTGTGAATAACGAAATGCACAGCCAGTCCTGAAATCGGGCCTTTGCTAAGGTCCGGAGGTCCGCCTTTCGTAGCGAGCGGGGCTTGCCCCATCGTATTAGTTGTGCAAATTGTTATACGCCCCCCGCAGGAGAGGGTTTTATCACT
>JAUIIF010000835.1 GCA_030431945.1 Bacteroidia bacterium
CCACTGCAGTCGTGCGCAGGGCCTGCTTTACGGTAGCCAGGTCATCGTGGAGCCGCAGCAGTGTACGGAAATAAGGCAGGTTGACCTGCCGGGAAGACACGGGGGCGCCGGCGGCGCCGAGATCGATGAGGCGGACGCTCCGTACGAGCTGCCCTTCCACAAACGTAAGCGGGATGAGGCTGCCGGAATAGCGGATGTGATCCTGCCCGCCTACTTTTTGTGCCCGGTGAATATGACCCAGCGCAACGTAGTCGAAACAAGCGGGAAAATGTCCGGCCTCGATGTTGTGCTCGTCCGCCTGATAGATGTAGGAAGTTTTCTCCGGATGGTCACTTGCCCCTCCGGCGAATAAGTGCCCGGTAGCAATAATGGGTACGGGATGGTCCCCGCGCAGCTCCTCTGCTACCGCAGCTACTTGTTCGTAGTGCTTCCGGATGCCGAGGCGGAGACCACTTTCTCTTTCTTCGGCAGTTTCGCCGAAGCTGGCTTTGCGGATGTCCCGTTCCCGGAGGTACGGGACGGCAGCGATGATCACGCCAGGATCGGAGCCGCTTCTGCCGGCTATTTGAATAACTTCTTCCTGCACCTGCGTCCGCGCCGCCCCAATTACGTGCAAATTGAGGGAGCGCAGCAAATCGCGGGGAGCGTCAAGCATCGAGGGAGAATCATGATTGCCTCCCACGATTACGGCGGCCAGGCAGCTGGTTTTTGCCAGTTGCCCCAAAAATTCATAGTACAATTCCCGGGCCTGGTTCGAGGGGTTCGAAAGGTCAAAGACATCACCGGCGACGATCAGGACGTCGACCTCTTCCCTGCCGATCAGTTCCAGTAACCAGGTGAGGGCGGCCCGGTGTTCAGCGGTCCGGTCGCGGTCGTAAAGGCGGTGGCCCAGGTGCCAGTCTGCAGTATGAAGAATCCGCAAGGAACGTTTTTTCTACGGGTAATTTAAAGGAAACGAGTGTACAGGCCGAAGGTAACCAGCCCCGGCATTTTTCACCGGGTGATTGTGGTAAAGGAAGAAAAGACAGCAGTCCGCAGGCTGAAAAACAGCCGGAACTGCTTATCCGCGTGGCCCCGGGCCATTATTCTCCGTTCACAAACCGTTCGTGCTCCGTTTTCCCCTGGTAATAAGCAGGGTAATCTCCGCGGGGGATGTGCGGTAAGCCGGCAGTATCCCCCAAAAACGCATAAGTTTCTGCCGTAAAGGTGCCGCCGCCGCCCACCAGGACCTGGATGGTAACCCGTCGGTACTGGTCATCAGCCTCTCCGGTCACGCTTTCGTAGGCATCCAACATGTCCATGGTTTGCTGTTGCCGGTCCGGATCTAAACGATAGAGTTCACCCTTTACGGTAGCTTCTCCTCCGGCGACAAACCCGGGATAACTTCCCAGGTCATAGAGGTTCCCCGCAGTGGTTGCCTTGCCAATCAACGTGGATCTGCGTCGCAAAAATTTGCTCATGGAACTGGGGATGTTACTCAACAGCGTGCCGTACACAAAGAGATACATGGTCTCGGTAGATTAAGGTAATTGGATAAAAACTACCCAAAGCTACACTTAGTTGCCTCTGAGTGGAATCCAGACATCCTCTTTTGCGGTGGGGTCGGTAGGGCTGTATCCCTCCCGCATGCGTTCCAGATGAGGGCGGTCATCTAATTCAAAAGCTGAATTAGGTAACCATTCGCCCATGATGAAAGCGAAAACCTGGGGCGCTTCCGCGGCCGGACCAATGTGTTCAAAGCAGGCGTAGAGCCC
>JAUIIF010000836.1 GCA_030431945.1 Bacteroidia bacterium
GCCCAGTATTGTCCACTTCAAAGAAGATGGCACCGTACTGGTGGGGGAAGAAGCCAAGCCGTTTCTGACCACTGCCCCGGAGCGGACCATTTATTCCGTAAAACGATTACTGGGTAAAAGTTACGGTGATCTGGCCGGAGCCCGGAATCGCTTTGGTTACCGGGTCATTGATGAGGACGAAGATCGTCTGGTAAAAATTGCCGTACCGGGGCCGGATGGTCAGGATAAATACTACAGCCCGATCGAACTCTCCGCGCAGATTCTCAAGGCCCTGAAAGCCCGTATTGAGCAGGAGTTGGGGCAGGAAGTGAGCCGGGCAGTGATCACGGTGCCGGCTTATTTTAACGATGCACAGCGGCAGGCCACCCGCGATGCCGGTAAGCTGGCCGGACTGGATGTGCTGCGCATCGTGAACGAGCCTACCGCCAGCAGCCTGGCGTACGGCATCGGGCTGAAGGACGAAGACGAAGGCCGCACCATTGCCGTCTACGACCTGGGGGGCGGCACTTTTGATGTGTCCATCCTCCGCATCGAACAAGGCATCTTCGAGGTGCTGAGCACTAACGGTGATACTTTCCTGGGGGGCGATGACCTGGATCAGGCCATTGCCGGGTATTGGACCAGTGAGAAAGGCCTGCGCCTGGACACCCCGGAAGCCCGGGGGGAAATCCGCCTGCTGGCGGAACGGGCAAAAAAGGCCCTTTCCAGCCAGGACAGTTTTACGGCTACCTTCGGCGGCCAGACCTTGTACCTGGATCGTGACCTGGCCAACGTCCTCTTCACCCCGCTCATCAAACGGACCATCGCATCCTGCGCCCGCGCCCTCCAGGACGCCGAACTGACGACGGCTGCTATTGATCACGTCATCATGGTCGGTGGCTCCACCCGGGTACCCCTGGTACAAAAGGAAGTAACCGATTTTTTCGGTCGGGAAGTTAACAATACCCTTGACCCGGACCAGGTCGTGGCCCTCGGCGCCGCTATCCAGGCGGACGTTTTAGCCGGCAACCAACAGGACGTCTTGCTGCTGGACATTACCCCCCTCAGCCTCGGCATCGAAACGGTGGGCGGCCTGATGGACCCGATCATCAGCCGGAACAGTAAAGTGCCGACCCGCGTGGGCCGTAAGTATACCACGAGTGTGGATGGTCAGAAAAACCTCAAAGTGGCCGTCTTCCAGGGCGAACGCGATATGGTGAAGGACAACCGGAAGCTGGGCGAATTCATTCTGTCCGATATTCCTCCCATGCCGGCCGGCATTCCGCAGATCGAAATTCAGTTTGGGCTCGATGCCGACGGCATCCTCCGCGTCAAGGCAATGGAACACCGCAGTGGAAAAAGCCAGACGGTGACCATCAAAAGCCAGTACGGCATCAGCGAAGAGGAAATGGCCGAAATGCTGATCGACAGCCTCGGCAACGCCGAGGCCGATATGCAGGCCCGGGCCCTGGTCGAAGCCCGGAACGAAGCCAATAACGTACTGCTGAGCACCAAAAAATTCCTGGAACAAAACGCTTCCTGGCTGGCCGCCGAACAAGTGACGGAAATTGAAGCCTACGCCGCCCGCCTGGCCACGGCCGTTGCCGGTGAAGACAAAAATGCCATCAACCAGCGCCTGGAAGAGCTCAACCAATTCACGACGCCCCTGGCGCACGAGGCCCTGGACCGGAACGTGGCGGCAGCAATTAAAGGAGCGGATCTGGAGTAGAGACGTAGAAGTTATCCTGCTGAGGAAACAATATCCACCGGGTGAA
>JAUIIF010000137.1 GCA_030431945.1 Bacteroidia bacterium
ACGACAGGATAACGAGCCCTAGCGGGGCCTTGATGAGCCACGCCCTGCGGTGGTTGGTGGAAGGTTTCATAATCAACCATTGTGATGAGAGTAGTATTCGGAAAATTCCGGGCCAGCGGAAAAATACGGGTTAGGACGCTCGTGGGAAAAGCCTACGCTTTTAGTGGTCATCCACAGCTATGGCCACACTGATCAGCCGGGACCCATCGTCGGTTCTACTACGCTAGTTCCCGGTACCCCTCCGGCGTAAACCGGGGCGTACAGACACACAGGAACACCAGGTCATCCGGACCGGTATTGGTAATACGCTGCCGCACCTGCGGAGGGATACTGACCGCATCGCCGGGCCCAACCGGCCAGGAATCAGGTCCGACTTCCGCCAGCCCCGCTCCGCGGAGAATGTAGTAGATCTCCCGGGCCTCCACCGTATGCCAGCGGGTGGTTACGCCAGGCTCCACCCTGGCCTGGGCCAGGGAGACATCGGCATGATCCGGCTGATTGATGACTTCAATGATGTGGCAGCGTTCGGAGGTCAGCAATTCTGTTGCGGGAGTAGTAGCATACTTCATAGTAGGGCAAGATAAGGGCGCGGACGCAGGTGCAAAGAAAAGCTTTCAGCCTACGGCACCGCTTAGGTGTGTAAATTACGTAAACGCAGCATCCACCCGTTCCGAACCTCTTCCCCATGCGCTACTTGCTACCCCTGGTATTTCTCTTTTTCAGCACGCTCCCGTCAGTGGGCCAGTCTTTCGACTTCCCCGCAGCTACCGAGCGTATTTACGCCATCCCCGCTGCGACGGTGGAACAACTTAGTGGCGGGCAGATTGCTTACGAAGATTTAGCTGCGCTGGGCCGGCCCTTCCCGGCAGACGTTGTTGCCAGCCAACTGGCGCCCGGGCATTACCTGAGCGTTCGGGTAGAGGGTGCGGCCAGCCATTTCAAGTACTTCAGTACGCATCGCTACGAAGTGCAGGTTGCTGGTACGGAAGGGATCTTTGCGGCCAGGCTGTTTGGTCCGGACGGGCAAGAGCGGGTGGATGCACGGATGACGGCCGACGGAAAAAAGGTGCGTTACTCCCCCCGCCACGCCGCCTACCGGCGGCGGGATTGGCACATTGACCTGCTGAAAGTCATCGTTGATCAGGACACCCTGTTCTACACCGTGACCGAGTCCATCCGGCGCAGCCGCACGGCGCATGACCTGAACCAACTGGGCCGGAAACAACCCGTACGAACGCTCCTGACCCCTTACTACACTGCCCGGAGCCTCGTGCGGGTAGCTAAAGACGGTATCACCCGCGGCTACTGGCACGCCCCCCGCTACTATCCGTTGCAGGGCACCATTTACCGGTTGACGCACCCCCAGCCCGTTTCCGGGTACGTCACGACCAGCCAGCCCAAGTACCGGCCAGGAGACACCCTCCGGATCAGTGCCTACCTCGCTAAACCAAAGGGCAAACCGCTGGTAGCAGACTCCGTGACGCTGAAGATCAGTAACCGCGGTCGCCCGGTCCTACAGCAAAAGATCGGGCGGGAGGAAAAAGGCCGCTACACGCTGCAGATGGCCATCCCCGAAGACTGGCCGCTGGACAACACCTACCAGCTGGGTTTCGACCTCCCGGGCTTCCTGCGACGGTCGGTGCAGCCCACCATCAGCTTCCGGCTGGAAGACTACGAGCTGGCGGAGTACGAACTGGACGTTACCGCCAGTGAGGACGCCCGCCTGCCGCGCTCCGCGTGGTTGGACGTTCGCACCCAGGACATCAACGGACTGTCATTGCCCAACGGAACGATCACCGTAGACGTACTGCTCGACCGCTTTGTGGCAACCCGGGACACCGCAACCACCGTTTTACCCGATACAATCTACACCTACCGGGAGCCGACCGACAACCAGCGGGAACGGCGCATAATTTTGCCCGACAGCCTCTTCCCCTCCGGCCATTCCGTTCGCGTGACCATAAAAACGCAACTAACCGGCCCCTCCGGCGAATACCAGGAGGACAGCCGGCAGCTGACCGTAGACCGGCGCTACCCGTTGCTACCCAAGCTGGCCATTGTACAAGACAGCCTCAGGGCCTTCCTTGCACCGGCGGCCGCGCCCCCCAAAAGTGCCCGGCTGCTTACCATCAGTCCCCGGCAGGATACCCTCCGGCAAACCGTGCAACTGCCAATACAACTACCCCTGGATCACGGGCAGGAAAGTTACGTACTCGAATACGGAGAGCTGGCTGCATCAGAGCAACTAGCGGCCCTCCGGCCGACCAGCGGATCGCCCGGCAGTTGGTCCCGGGACACCCTCCGCCTTAACTTTCCGAACCCACACCAGCAGCCGCTCAGGTGGCAACTGGTCGCCGGGGAAACAGAAATTGCTACGGGACGGGAAGGCACCCCGGTCTTCACGCAGGCAGGGTTTGCCGCCGGCGCTCCGCTGACCCTGCACTACCAGTACCTGGCGGGTGGAGCATGGCAGTACGTAACCACAACGCTGACGGCCCCGCACTACGACCTGCGGACCGAGCACCCAAAAGTGCTGGACCTCACCCTGACCCAACCGGCCGCGGTGCGGCCGGGGCAAACCGTTCGCGTAACCCTGCAGGCCACCGACCAAAAAGGACGCCCCGCCGCCAACGTACGCCTGACCGCCGGTACCTACAACGCCCGCTTTGACGACGCTCCGGTGACCACCCCCAGCTACCGCAAAAAATACCGCTACCGACGGCCCCGCCAGACCTACGGCAAGGCCGACTTCCGCCTGGAGCGCAGCGCCACCCCACCCCACTGGTTGTTGCAGGACCTGGGCCTGGACAGTGCCCTGGCCTACCGGCTCCGGTATCCGACGCCGGCTTTTGAGTACCTGCGGAACCTGGACACCTTGCTCCCGGCCGGGCTGACTACTGCGCACTTCAGTCCCTTCATCATCAGGAAGCATCAGCCGCAAACCATCCGCACTGTTTACGCCAATAACCGGCTCGTTTACTGGTGGCACCCCAGCATTACCACGCCGTACAGCATCCCGGTGGATAGTGGCTTCCAGGAAATCCGGCTGCGGACGGATGGCTACAGTTACAGCAAGCGGCTGTACTTCCCGGCTCGCCGGCAGCACATCCTGAGTTTCGACGCCGTGCGCTGGGCCAGCGCCGGTTGGCGACGCGAGAAAATCAAAGAACCGACACGGGAAGAAATCAGTATCCTTTACAGCCAGGTCTTTGCCCTCACGGAGATGACGGACCGGCAGCCCTTCTACTTCCGGACGGGAACAGACCAACCCCTCCAGTCGGGCCACAGCCACTACGGCACCCACTGGCTGCCCCTGGGTTTAGCCCAGGCTAAAGACGAGCTTGACTTTTGGTTGCCGACGGGAGATTCCCTCCGCCTTACGTTCGAGCCGCGGGTGAATTACCGGATTACGCCGAAACGGGACCGGCTCTACCCCATGGACCGAAGGGCGCTGGAAAGTTTCCAGCGGCGGAAGGCGGGAAACGGGGCGGGGAAGCCGGGTTGGCCCAGATATACTTCCCCTCCCGTAGCAGCTGCTAACGGCAGCACCCTCGTGTCAATAGAAAAACGGCTTCCCCATATTTTTCCTGCGGCTCCAGTAGCAAGGCTGCAACTGATGAATCTGTCTGAAGACATGAAAAAGGTATTGGTCACCCCAATTAACCGGGATCGTTATTATATCCTTTCGCTCCAGCAGCCTAATCGGCTCAGTCCAGGCATTTATGATATTCTCTACCATTTTAATAATGACTCAGTTTTCCAGCAGCGGATTACCTTCCAGGAAAACAAACTCACACTGCTTATTTTCCACCGCGATAGTACCCAGTATTTTCATGACTATGATCCAGCAAGTGGGTATTCTTTATCTCACCCCCCAAAAGAGGCTCAGGTTACTTATCAGGAAGGAGACCCGGAGGATAATCGAATTTCAGGTAAAGTGGTTGATGAAAACGGAGAAACGCTCCCCTTTGCTACTGTCCGGATCAGAGGTACCCGCTATGGAACAAATACGGATATTGATGGCCTCTTTACCTTGGACATTCCGCAGGACACCTTTACCATAGTCGCTGAGTACACAGGTTTCACTTCTTCACGAATAACGAATATTCCTCCAAGTGTGCGGGGAAGTTTTCTTACCATAACCATGGTTGCTGGTATCGAGCTTGATGAGATAGTCGTGACTGGCTATAAAGTTCCACTTATCGAACAGGATCATACTACCGTCGGACGTATAATTACCTCCAGTGAAGTAAAAAGATTGGCGAGGCGTGAGGTTGATCAACTGATGGGGGTAACTGCCGGGGCTACTTCTTCAGCGTTAAACGAAGCCGTTACTGTCCGTGGCTCCCGAACGAATGCTACGGATTACTATGTTGACGGCGTACGGGTATCTGCCGCTTCTGTACCAGATTCTGAGCTAAATCAACCAGGTGATGATGACACCAGACTAATGACACAACACCTCCCCGCCCCCAACCTCCGCACCACCTTTTCCGACTACGCCGCCTTTGTTCCGGCATTACAAACCGATGCGGCAGGCCGCGCCGTTTTCGACGTTACTTTCCCCGCTGACATTACGGCCTGGAACACCTTCGTCGTTGGCCAGGACCGCCACCGGCGCGTCGGCTTCGCGCAGGAGCAGACGAAAGCGTTCCTGCCCCTGCAGGCCCAACTTTACCTGCCGCGTTTCCTGGTGGCCGGCGACGAGAGCGAAGCCGCCGCCCTGGCCGTAAACCGGACCGAAGCAGCGCGGGGCGTCCGGCTTACTTTTTCCGGTGACGGCCTCACGGAGCAGGTTACGGATACCCTGTTGCAGGATGCCGTAGCGCTACGCTTCCCCCTGCCCGCAGCGAACGGGGCCGACAGCCTTACCTACCGGTTCAGCCTGCAGGCGCTGGACGGTCTGTCGCTCAGCGACGGCGAGCAGCGGTCGATCCCCGTCTACCCCCGGGGCACCGAACTGGTGAACGGTGCGCTGTTCCTGCTGCCAGAGGGGCCGACCGGGTTGCCAACCGACTTCGTCCGCCCGGAGCGCGGCCCCGTCACCCTGCACCTGCCCGGCAACCGCCTGCAGCAGCTGCTGGCGGAGGTAGACCACCTCGTCGATTACCCGTACGCCTGTACGGAGCAAACGGCCAGCCGCCTGCACGGGCTGCTGGCCCTGAAGGCCATTCGCACGGCAAGCGGGGCCCGCTTTACGCACGAAGGGCAGGTGCGCAAAATGATCCGTCGGCTGGAACAACTGCGCCGCCCGGACGGTGGTTTTGGCTGGTGGAGCACCTCGCCCACGGCATCGTCGTGGATAAGTTTGCACGTATACCAGGCACTGGCCGCCGCCGCCCAACAGGGGTATCCGGTTAACAACCTGACGGCCACGCAGCGCTACCTGCTGGCGCAGCTGCCCGAACTGCCCCTCGCCGATCAGCTGCAGGTGTTGCTGGCCTGCGCCGAGGAAGGTACGCCGGCCAGCGACGCTGACCTGGCACGGCTGGACACCCTGACGGCCCCGACCGACTACCAACTGCTGGCGCTGAGCCGGCTGCGGCAACTGCGGGGGGATACGATAGATACCCAACGGCTGCTCGACCGCAGTAGCGTGCACGCCACTACGGGTCGTTACTGGGGAGCGCAGCGGTTCGGGTTCCTCCGCCAGCCCCTGGGCGACCGGCTGGCCTGCGGCCTGCTGGCCCACAAAATCCTGCACACTGCGGGCCTGGACGAGGCCGCCGACGAGGCCGCTAATTACCTGCTGGGGCAAACGCCGGCCGGCGACCGGGCCGGCAGCCGGCCGCTGCTGGGGACGAACACGCTGGAATCGGCCAAGTTAGTAGCGGCGTTGTTGCCGGCACTCCTCACGGAAAAAAAGGCGCTGACCGCCCCTTCGGTAACCCTGAGGACCGGAAACGACGAGCAGGTGGTGGAAGCGTTCCCTTTTGTCCTAACCATCGCTGCGGAGAGGATCACGGAAGTGAAGCTACAAAGGACGGGCAGTGGTCCGCTGCCCGTCAGTCTGTCCCAGCGCTGGTTCGCGCACGCCCCGACGGCGCGGGATGCGGGGTTTCAGCTCACGAGCCGTGTAACGGATGTCCGGCAGCGGCCGCTTGCCCAATTGGGGCTAGGGGAAACGGCCTATCTGGAGGTTGAAGTCGTGAGTGCAGCAGAGGCAGATTACGTGCTGATTGAGGTACCGATCCCCGCCGGCTGCAGCTTTGCGGACAGGGCCGAAGACAAGGGGCCGTACGCCGTACACCGGGAATACCGGCGGGACAGGGTCGCAATTTTCTGCGACCGGCTCCCGGCCGGCACGCATACTTACCGGGTCGCGCTGGCGCCACGCTTTGCGGGTAAGTACACCCTGAATCCGGTGCGGGCAGAAATGCAGTACCTGCCGGTCAGCAACGGGAACGGGGCGCTGCAGCAGGTAGAGATTAAGGAGTAGCGGGGCGACGGAGCGCAGGTGCAAGCGAAGGTAGACAGGCCAGCCTGCCGGACAACTTCCCCCTTGCACCTGCGACCGCGCAAAAAAAAGGCCTTCCGCTACTGGCGGTCGGCCCCCAAGTCAAACAACAAAAAGTTCAAGGGATCAGGAGAGGTCGTCAGTCAGCAATACACAGGTATCTATTTCCGGACAAGGCGGGCAAGGTGTTTTTCTGCGGGTAAAGATCGGCCCGCAGCAACTTCCTTTACGTATAACGATCGTTATACCGGAGCCAGCAAGGCGCCGGCGTCACCCCGGACCGCCAGCAAGAGGACAAATCCTGAACCCCCTCATTTTCAGGCATTTGTTGCACTTATCGGCTTTTCTACCCTACATTACCATTATCGTTACTGGTTTCTATAACTAAAGTTAGTGCTACTGGTCGAGCCATAGCCGGACCTTTGTCGGACAGGTTACTCCGTTCATCCGGCTTAACGTAATGTTTAGAATTGCTCTCCCCTAATTTTACGAATACACTAAACACTCATACACTATGCCTACTACCACATTTCATGCTGCCGAGGACCTTGGCAGCAAACCAGAAGAAGGCCTTCGTCAAAAGATACAAGGCTCTACTGATCTTCACTACACCGCAGGCTTCACCATTCCTGACGTATACAATTTACTGCCAATCTCCAGCAGTACCGATACCGACTTAGTAGGTTGGATGTTTATTTTTCCTACCGGGGAGGGAACAAAGGAGATGCAGCAGGTAGAAATAAAGAAGCTGTGGAAAACTACCGAGGGCGGGTTCTCGGTATTGTTTACTCAAGACTTTATTCCTGCCGGTGTTATTCAGCCACACATCTGTACCCAGGTACCCAGAACGTACTCGAGCCAGCATACCATTGGCTACGTTCCGGCCCTGACTTTAACGCAAACGGCATTTACTCCTCAGCCCAACGGACTGTCCCTGAGTGACCTCTCTCATTACCGTAAGTGGGCTGAGGCGGCCTTTATCCGGCGTACCGACCTAGACCTGTTACGGGTCTACCTGGACCCTGCCAATGGGAACGGCTACAATGACATCTTCTTCAGCGGAGCGGAAGTCCGGTACAGTACAATGCACAACCCCCGGTTACGGGTGCAACAGCACAATTATCCTGCCCCGCCGCCGATTTATGATTCCGGCCATGCCTTTACGCTGAAAGCAGAGCCTTTTGATGCAACGGCAACGGCCCCACCCTTACCACAGCGGGATGAATTGATTGATGCGCAGGTCACAGGTGAAATTGACGGGGATACAGCCCCTGTGCCTACAGTAAGTGAGGAGATCCCCGCAGCCCGGGCTCCCGGAGCATTCATGATGATTCCCTGTCCTGACTTCTGGGAAGTGAGCCAAGGGATTGCGGCGGCAATGTCTACCGGAGATTTCCTATTCGGTCGGAACCTGATCCCTGCCGTGCAGGAGCGTTTATCTCCCGCGGCCGTAAGGGCACTCTATAAGACGGGGCAGAAGGTCAGGGCCGTTGAGTCCACCCTGCTATTAGAGGTTGCTGATTTCATCCGTACGAATTTTGGTAATACACCTACAACCAGATGATGCTGCGTTTGATTTGGTCTTCCCGTTGCTGGTTTTGTCTTTTATTCCTCTTTCTGACTCAGGCAGCTGATGGGCAATACCTGGTCAGGCCCCTGGGCGAAGACGTACTACTTTCCCCTGAGCGAATTGCTTTTATTACAAAATCAACCAAAGGGTTGTACTACCTGGGGAATACGACAGGACTTAGTGTATTTGATGGGAAGACCTCAAAGCAGCTCACCATCAGAGACCGTACCACGGCCTACGTGCACGACCAAATGGTGCAAAGTAAAATGTACGAGGATGAGGAAGGCTTGCTCTGGTTTTCCACTTACACGGCTCTTCATAGTTACAACCCGAGCGATCACCTTTTTCGGACCTTCCGAATTGAGCGTGACGGCAACATGGTACAGCAGAGCTATCATGTCTTTCATTATGGTCAGCAAACGGGTGAATTATGGTTAAAGGCAGGTGATCAGCTTTGGTCATTCAACACCAAAACTCATCAGTCTCGGCGCATTGCCGGTCCTACCATCGGGAATCGATTTATAGTAACGGAGACAAAAGAAAAGCGTCAGATTATTTCCTGCCCATTTCTAAATGGTGAGGGAATCGAGGTTTTCACCCCAGCAGAGGGTGGGGTGGCCAGTCCGCGTAAAATAGATATTGCGGAAAAAATAACTTCCGCCATTGCAATAAGCGACAGTTCTTTTTTATTGGGAATGAATACTGGCTTGGGCGAGCTTACCTTAAGTGACACCGCCCACAATTTTCGTCGGATAACCAGCAATGATCGCAGTCATTCCGTTTGGAGTTTTTGTCGTCCTCCCGGTAGCAACAAAATATGGATGAGTTATAATGGGTTCGGTGTATATGCCTATGACCCGCAGCAAAAGATGTTTGTAGACTCTATCCGCCGGGAAGACGGGCTGTCATCAAACACCCCCAAAGAAATTTTTGCTGATGGCCCTGGTCGGCTTTTGGTAAGTCAGTATAGTACGGGACTTGATATTGTCGAACGCTCCAACAATTGCCTCAACGATACGCATCCCTTAGCGGATAAAAGGGTATTTTCATTCGTAACTTCTCATAATAAAGGTTTGCTCGCAGCGGGTTTACAATCCTTATATCACTCCCGTTCCACCGCAACTGGTAATCAATGGGAGGAAGTAGAACCTGCTCGAAATGCCAGCAATCCTCCTTACAACGGTAGGTTTTTCGCCGCAAACAATCAACTGTTCTTACAGGGCCTTACGGAGTTATGGGCGTATGACACAAAAAAGGCCCGCTGGAGATCATACCCCAAACCGGAATACCCGGTCCGGGGTATATTCATT
>JAUIIF010000837.1 GCA_030431945.1 Bacteroidia bacterium
GCGGTTTGCGGTGCCGGACTTTGAGGACCCTGCCGGTGCTTACGCCGGTGGTGCGTTTTTCCTGGAAAGCGGGCGCGATTTATCCGGCTACAATGTACTTACCTTCTGGGCCAAAGCTTCCCAGCCGGCTAATATTGACATTATCGGCATCGGCAATGACTTAGGGGCCAATGAATACATCGCCTCCTTATCCGGGCTGGCCGTTAATACCAACTGGAAAAAGTACTACATTCCGATCCCTAACCCCTCCAAACTCACCCAGGAGCGGGGGATGCTGTTTTACTCAGAAGGACCGGAAAACGGCCGCGGGTATACCTTTTGGATTGACGAAGTCAGGTTCGAAAACCTGGGTACGGTAGTACCCGTTAATTCCGGCATCTTCAACGGAGAAGACCGGGTGGAGACGGTAGAAACGGGTGCCATCTTCAATGCCGACGGGTTCGCCACCTTCAACCTCCCTACGGGCGTTGACCAACGGGTAGCTGCGGCGCCTTCTTACTTCAACTTTTCGTCTTCCAACCCTTCCGTCGCCAGTGTTGATGCCAGCGGCCGGGTAGTCGTCCTTGATGAAGGAGAAGCGGTCATCACCGCCTCGCTGGGGGACGAAACCTCCGTAGGCTCCCTGAGCATCACCTCTACGGGAGAACCTTTGTTGCCGCAGACCCCGGCACCAACGCCACAGGTTCCTGCCGATGACGTTATTTCCATCTTCAGTAATGCGTACACTAACGTTCCCGTTGATTTCTACAACGGCTTCTGGGAGTTCTCTTCTACCCAGTCCGAAATCGTACAGGTAGCTGCCGGCGATGATATTATTCGCTACAGCCAGTTGAATTTCGTGGGTATTCAGTTTACCGCACCGCTCATTAACGCCACGGGCGCCAACCGGATCCACCTTGACATCTGGACACCTGACGCGACGGCCGCACCGGCCGAGTTTAAGGTACTGCTCGTGGATATCGGTGCTGACGCCACCTTTGGCACCGCCGACGACTCCTCCCACGAGCTGACCATTACCAGCCCTACCCTGCAGACCTCCTCCTGGGTAAGCATCGATCTGCCCTTAACGGACTTTCCCGGCTTGACCTCCCGTGCCAACCTGGCTCAGATTGTCCTTTCCGGTGACCTGCCGAATGTCTTCATGGACAACCTTTACCTCTACGACGATGGCAACGGCACGGGCTCCGGCGGCGACGAACCTACCATGGCCGCACCGACGCCGACCAGAAACAGCGCGAACGTCATCTCCCTGTTCAGTGACGCCTACGATGACGTTCCTGTGGACACCTGGCGGACGGATTGGTCCGCAGCTGTTTTCAGCGACGTGACGATTGCCGGCAACCCCACCAAAAAGTATGCCGCCCTTGATTTTGTGGGCATCGAGACGGTAAACAACCAGATTGACGCCACCAACATGACCAACCTGCACATGGATGTCTGGTCTGGTGACTTCACTTCCTTTTCGGTCAAGCTGGTCGACTTTGGTGCCGACGGTGCCTTTGAAGGCGGGGACGATTCAGAATACCAGATCGACATTCCGATGCCCGCCCAGGACACCTGGATCGGCTACGACTTTTTGCTCAGTGACTTTGTTGACCTGGCGAGCCAGGCTAACATCGCTCAGATCATCCTGGTGGCTCAGCCGTCCGGTGCCAGTACCGTCTTCGTCGACAACCTCTATTTCTACAATGACGACGGCGGGGGTGACCCGACTGAACCTACCGCAGCGGCACCGATGCCGACAGAA
>JAUIIF010000138.1 GCA_030431945.1 Bacteroidia bacterium
GCCGGTTGTCGTATTCAAACAGATGACCCACCACCTGGTGGAACTGGAATTATCCTTTCTGGAGGAGATGCAACACGTTTTGCTGATTCGGGACCCACGGGCCATCCTGAATTCCTTCAGTAAGGTGGTCAACCAGGTCACGGCAGAAGATATTGGCCTGCCCCAACAGTACCGGCTTTTTCAGCGATTGCGGCAAACCGGTCAGCTGGCAGCGGTGGTGGATTCGCGTCAATTGTTACAGGATCCGCCGGCAGTTTTACAAAAGCTTTGTGCAAGTCTTGGCTTGCCGTTCACCGAGGCGATGCTTACCTGGCCGGCCGGTGGCCGGCCGGAAGACGGTGTCTGGGCACCTTACTGGTACCGGAACGTACACCAGAGTACCGGATTTCAACCCTGGACGGAGCGGACCTTTACCCTTTCCCCGGCACTGGAGGCCATTGCGGAAGCCTGTCAGCCGGCGTACGAGGAAATGCTGGCGGCAGCCCTTGCTCCATAATTCTATATTTGCACCTGCGACCGCGCCCGAAAAGTCAGGCCGCCAAACCATATTTCCATTTAACCTTTCCGCTACGTATGCTCCAGCAATTCAATCCTGCCAACAAAGACCTCAAAGTTTACATCGACGGCGAACTCCTGCACCGGGACGAAGCTAAAATCAGCGTTTTTGACAGTGCCGTACAGGGCGGAGACGCGGTGTGGGAAGGCATCCGCGTCTACAACGGGCGGGTGTTCTCCCTGGAGGCACATCTGGATCGGTTATTCGACTCTGCGCACGCCATGCTGTTTGCCGGTGTCCCTACCCGTACGGAAGTCCGGGAAGCCATTTTTGAGACCCTGCGGGCTAACCATATGCGTGACGGGGTACACATCAGGCTCACCCTTACCCGTGGCAAAAAAATCACTTCGGGGATGGACCCACGGCTAAATCAGGCCGGCTGCACCCTGATCGTCCTGGCGGAATACAAGCCTCCGGTATACCCGCCCAGCATTAAGCTGGCTACCAGTTCCGTACGGCGAAACAGCCCGATGAGTATCGACAGTAAAATTCATCATAACAACCTGATCAATAACATTCTGGCTAAGATCGAAGCCAATCAGGCCGGCGCGGATGCGGGGCTGATGCTGGATAAGGATGGCTACATTTCGGAAGCGAATGGAGTTAACGTTTTTTCGATCCGCCGTGGGGTGGTTTACACCCCGCACGCAGACTACTGCCTGCCGGGAATAACCCGGGCGACGGTACTGCAGCTGTGCCGGGACCACGGCATCCCGGCCGTGGAAAAACGGTTGTCACTTACTGAATTCTATACTGCCGACGAAGTATTCACTACGGGGACTATGGGGGAGTTAACGCGGGTAGAAAGTATTGATGGCCGCCAGATCATCAATAAACAAGACGACTCCGTCCTGGAGCGGCTGAACGAATTATTTGCTGAACTGACCAGAACTGCCGGCGTTCCTTTCTAGACCGCTCACCCGGTTAGGCCCTCGTCCGCCCCGGCCACGGACTTATCATTACTTCAGTCTGTTTCCTCCCCAATAGTACTGATAACCAACGTACGGGATCGGGACGGGAATGATGCCGTCATTGCCCAAAAAGACAGACATGATGCCGAATTGCCAGCGGTGGCGGCGCTTCCCCAGCGCGCCATTAATGGAAGGCAACAAAGTGACCTCCCGGGAGGTAAAGGCATCCTCCCGGCCCAACACCATCAGCATTTCAGCGTATAGGTGCCAGGTGGCGCTCAGGCGGCCACCGACGGCGAGGCGGTGGGCCCAGGCAGCCCCCTGAAAATCGTCGGTGTTATAGACTATCCCCGTACCGAGGTTGAAAAATTTATCTTCAGTACCGATGGTCATCATCGTGTGTAAGTCCCCCAGCACCAGAAGGTTATTGCTGAAACCCTGGCCGAAAGGCGGGAATAAGGTTTGGTTGCTAAGCCCAAGGTGTACGTTTGGGAAAATCGTGTATCGCAACCGGGCGGTGGCCAGAATTCCGACGGGCCCCGCCAGGCCAACGCCCACCTGCAGGTGTTTATTCAGGTTAAACTCAGGAACGACGTAGATCAGGTTGATGACGCGCAGTTGCGACCTGGTCTGGTAGGGCAATGCGGTACGCTCGTAGGTGAGATCGGCCAGACCAACGGTTTCCGTCCAGTCAAGCGCAGTAGCCTTGCTGCTGCCCGTAAAAAGCCCCAGGAAACGGAGCTCGCTCAGGGGGATGACGGATACCTCGGAGGAACTTCTGAGTTGAAAGAATATTTCATCATCCTTTATTTCCAGCGCTACCCCGAGGAGCTTAGTATAATCGAGTAAAATGAGCTGGTGCAATTGCCTGGTGTCTCCCAGATTGACTTTGTAGTGGATGCGGGATCGGTATGACTGAGCGGATAAACCACCACAGAAAACCAATAGCAGCAAGAAATAACTAAGTCGCATAGTGTGAATAAGGTGAGCGGAGAAGAATAAGATGGCCCGGAAATGGTTGCCCCATCATTTGCAGGACAATGATACAGTTTACGCCCCTATCTACCGTTAAGACGGCTTTTTTCGGACAACCGTTGGTCAGCAAAAAAATCTTTTACGGCGAGCTATCTTCGCCAGCACATCCAACACTTTCATGGCTACATCTTCACCGGCTTCCGGCCATTTCCCCAGCGTCATTACTCACCGGCCCAGCAGGCTGTTCATTATCCTGGCGGGATTTTTCGTGGCCAATGCCCTCGTCGCAGAACTAATCGGGGTGAAGATTTTTGCGCTGGAAGATACCCTTGGCCTCTCCCCCTGGGATTTTAATCTGTTTGGTGAAGTTGGAGCCCTGCAGTTTTCAGCGGGGGTTCTCCTGTGGCCGATTGTCTTTGTAATGACTGATTTACTGAATGAATACTACGGTAAGCAGGGCGTTAAAATGCTCAGTTACCTTACGGTGGCACTCATCATATATGCTTTCGTGATGATCTACGCCGCCATCCAACTGGTACCTGCAGACTGGTGGGTGACCCAATCAGCGCAGATTGGCGTGCCGGACAGCCAGGCCGCGTTTAAAGCTACTTTTGGGCAGGGGCTTTTCATTATTGTTGGATCCGTCAGTGCTTTTCTGCTTGCGCAATTAACGGATGTACTGGTTTTTCACCGGATTCGGAAAACGACGGGTGAGCGGCGCCTCTGGCTCCGGGCGACGGGGTCGACCTTGGTCAGTCAACTGGTGGATAGCTTTGTCGTGCTGTTCATCGCCTTCAAACTTGGGCCCATGCTTTTTGGAGGCCTGAACGACCCCTGGCCCTGGTCCCGATTACTCGCAGTAGCTACCGTACAGTACGTTTATAAATTCAGCATGGCCATTTTGCTGACTCCGGTTATTTACTGGGCTCACGGTTTGATTGACCGCTACCTGGGGCACGAAACCGCAGCGTACCTGAAAGCAACGGCGGAGCAGTAGCCTCCCTGGCCGGCGGGCGGATTAAACGTAAATATCCAGGATGCACAGGGAACCGAAGACCAGACTGGCCACACCATTCGTGGTAAAAAAAGCGAGATTAACTTTGGTCAGGTCTCCCGGCCGCACCAGCGAGTGCTGATACACCAGGCAGGCCAGGAACACCCCACCGGCAAGGTAGCTCAACCACTCGAATTCCGGGTACAAGCCGGACTGATAACGAAGGGCAAAAACTAACGTCGCGGCACAAACAAGGTGCAACAACCTCCCCAGGCGCAGCGCATTTACCGTGCCCAGGCGTACGGGAATGGAGTAGAGTTCTTCTTCACGATCAAAACCCTCGTCCTGCAGGGCATAAATTATATCAAAGCCGGCCACCCAGAGCAAAACGACCAGACCGTAAAGCACCGGTAATAATGCCCACGTTGCAGTAACCGCTAAGTAAGCCCCAACGGGCGCCAGGGCCAGCCCCAGACCAAGGACAAAATGACAGAGGTAAGTAAAGCGCTTCGTATAACTGTAGCCAAGGATGACCAGCAAGGCAATGGGTGACAAGGCCAGGCAGAGCGGGTTCAGTAAGCCGGCGCAAAGTATAAACAGGGCTGCATTCAGGAAGATAAACCCCAACGCGGAGCGACTGGAGATAACCCCGGCTGGAATTTCCCGTACGGCAGTACGCGGGTTTTTCACATCGATGTCCCTGTCCTGCCAGCGATTAAAGGCCATCGCTGCGGACCGGGCGAAGATCATGCACAAAACTACGAGAACCAATTGCTGCCAGCGCAGGGTGCCGGCGTCCAGCACGGCGAGAAAGAAGCCCAGCAGCGCGAAAGGCAGGGCAAATATGGTATGCGAGAATTTGATCAGCGAAAGAAAGTCGGTGACGCGGCTGAGTAAGGCCATGTAGCTTCGGTGGCTTGGTTCCAAGTAAGACGCATCCCGGAAAGAATAGTTTTGCCGGACACGACTACCTTCGCTAAATGAAAGTCCACGTCTACTACATCGGAAAAACGAGTGAAAAGTACCTGCAGGCAGGTGAAGCCATTTACGTCAAGCGCTTAAAGCATTACCTCCCGGTCACCTTCGAGGTGCTGCCAGACGTTAAAGGGGCGGGTAAAATGACGGCGGAAAAGCTGAAAGAAAAAGAGGGAGAGCTCGTACTCTCCCGCTTAAAGAATGACGATGGACTAATTCTGCTCGACGAAGGAGGTAAGCAGTATGGAAGCGTGGAATTTGCCAGCTGGCTGGACCGTCAGCTGCAACAACCTTACCGTCGCCTGGTCTTTCTCGTAGGCGGCGCGTTCGGGTTCGCACCTGCGGTGTACGAACGTGCCAATGGCAAATTATCCCTGAGTAAGATGACCTTCAGTCACCAAATGATCAGGCTCTTTTTTTCGGAGCAACTCTACCGGGCCATGACCATTCTCCGCGGTGAGAAATACCATAATTCGTAACTATCTTTAGGGCGAGCTTTGAATCTGAAACACTCCCTGAATGAAAATTATTTTAAGCGGGATTTGCCTGCTGGTTTCCCTATGTGTTTGTTCCCAAAACACCTACCACACCGCCGTAACGATCAGTACTGAAGGACAGTGGCTTCGCAGCACCGCAGCCCAGGTCGCTAATGCAAATACCCGCCTGCTACTTTACCAGGCTGATGGTGCCTCGCTGACCCTGAGCGGTGCTGACATCGGTGGCGTCAGCAGTCTGAATGGAGCGGGGCATTATGACCTGAACAAGGTCGAACGGGTAAACGGAGACACCATCTTTTTGGCTTTTCCCATCACCCATGCCTACAACCTTACCAGCACCCAAATCATCTTATACCAGGCTTCTGAGGAAGTATCCATCACCGGGCAGCAACTGGTGAGTCAACCCTTCAACGGAACTACCGGAGGGGTGATTTTCGTAGCTGCCGATCGAAAAATACATTTAGAGGCCTCCGCCATGCTGGATGCTTCCGGGAGTGGATTTCGCGGGGCCGGTGGAATCCAGGCTAACAGCAACTGCAATCGGTTTACCACGGCAGACGGCGAAGTTTACGCCACGGGTAACTGGCGGGGTGCCCCCCGCGGCGAAGGCATTGCCGGAGTACCCGCCGGTCAGGAACTCGGGCGTGCCGCCGCCGCCAACGGTGGCGGCGGCGGCAATGACCACAACGCCGGCGGCGGTGGCGGCGGCAATGCCGGTCCGGGCGGTATCGGTGCCCGCAACATCGTCATGGGCTTAATCAATAACGCCTGCCGGGGCAATTACCCCGGACGGGGCGGACGGGGCCTCGACACCAATGACGACCGGCTTTACCTGGGCGGCGGCGGCGGGGCCGGCCACGCCAACAACACCACGGGAGCCACCGGGGGGGACGGCGGTGGGCTGATCGTCCTCTGGGCACCTACCCTGGATTTTTCGCCGCAAAGCAGTCTGCAGGCCAACGGCCTGGCGGGCAACGACGTAGATGGTGACGGCGGCGGCGGCGGCGGGGCCGGCGGCTCGGTACTCCTGATCGCCGATACGCTGCGCGGTGAACCGCTGATCTCGCTGCACGGGGGCCAGGGGGGAAGCGTCACCAACGCCCCCGATCGCTGTTTTGGTCCCGGCGGCGGCGGCGCCGGCGGCCGGCTGCTGACCGCGGCTGCTGACGTCTCCAATTGGTCCCCAACGGTTAATTTGGACCAGGGCGGACCGGGGCTTCGCCTCAATTCAAATGAATGCGGCCCTACTGATGAACCCGCCGGGGGGGGAACGCCCGGCAATCAACAACGCATTCTCTACCCCGTTCCTTTCGGCGGGTTCGTCCAGACCCGGGATACCCTTTGTGGCGGCGAGCAATTATTGCTTACCGACGCCAGCCGCGGCACTACCGGCGCTACCTGGGAAGTCCTCCCCGCAAGTGAAGACCTTACCATTACCCCGCTGGGGCTCAGCCTTCGCGTCACCTTTACCACTACCGCTTCGGGTACTTTTCGCGCCATCCAAACCTTGCGGGTAGGCGATAGAACCTACCCCGGAGACACCGCTACCTTTACCGTTTATCCCAGCGCCGTTGCGGAAAGCGGCTCGGTTACCTTCAACGATGAATTTGTCACTGCTTCCGTAACCGGTGCCTCCGGGTTCAGCGCCATCCGGTACAACTTCGGGGACGGGACGATCATTGACACCAATGCGCTGCTACTCCGGCATACTTATACCGCAGGAGGGGATTACCTCGTCTCAGTCACCCTGCTTAATGACCAATGCGGGGACTTGACCGTTATCACCGGTCGGCAAACTGTAGGTGAATTTGCCGTAGCGGAGATTGATGAAAAGGACGTTGACGGCTGTGCCCCGCTGACGGTAACCCTCGCCGATGTGAGTACCGGCACCTATACTGACCGCCGCTGGAACTTCCCCGGCGGCAACCCGGAAACCTCCCAGGAGACAACCCCAACGGTCACTTTTCAGGAACCGGGAGAATACCTCATATCCCTGACGCTGCTGGACGCTATTGGCCCCGACACCTTCCGTCAGGTCCCGGTACGGGTCTACGCCCAGCCCAGTGCAGACCTCTCCTTCACGGTGGATACCGCCTCGGTTAGTTTCACCAATAACTCCGTGGCGGCAACGGAGCATTTCTGGGACTTTGGTGACGATAGCACCAGTACACTTGCCGCCCCCACGCACACTTACGCTGCAACGGGGACCTACGCGGTCACCTACCTCGCCATCAATGAAGTATGTGTCGACACTTTCCGCCTGGAAGTCGTCATTGATGTCCTCAGTGACCTGCCGCACCTGCAGGATCCTGGCAGCCGGCTCTTTCCCAACCCTACAACGGGGCTCGTCCGGCTCACGGGGCCGGGGCGCATCGTAGGGGCGTACGACCTGCTCGGGAGATCCTTGGCGATCAGGGAACCCGGCACCCTGGACCTCAGCACTCAGCCTGCGGGGATGTACCTGGTTAAATTGCGCATCGGCGGGCAGCAGTTTACGGTACGGGTACTGAAGGAATAGGTAAATCGCTGCTGCCAAGGAAGTAGCTCCCCGTGAAGCAAGGAAATACCATCATGACATGCAGGGCGCGGACGCAGGTGCAAGCCCGGGTTGAAGGAGCTCAGCCCCCCACCCGGGTTCTTCCTATTGGCAAATGTCCTGACCGCCCGGCAACTGGCTTCGTTGCTTATCCGCTGCCGGACCGTAGCCGTACGACACTGGTGCCGGTAAGCCCCGGCCCGGAAATTTTCCTGCGGCTACCCGGACATTACCTATTTTCACCCCACACTATCAAGTTGACACCCATGCTGCACCGTCTTTTATTTCTGGTCCTTTGCTTTCTGGCCACGCCACTGATGGCCCAAACCGGAATCTCCCCCAATGATTACCTCGCTCCCGTTAAAGCCCGCAGTATCGGACCCTTTCGCGGGGGCAGGGCGAACGCTGCCAGTGGCGTCATCGGCGACCCCCTGACCTACTACATGGGCAACACCGGTGGCGGCGTCTGGAAAACAGCAGACGCAGGACAACACTGGGAGAACATCTCCGACGGCTTTTTCGGCAGCAGCTCGATCGGAGCGATTGCCGTGGCCCCAACCGATCCTAACATCGTCTTCTGCGGTACGGGTGAACACGCCGTACGGGGTGTCATGACCTCCTCCGGAGACGGAGTCTACAAATCAACGGATGCCGGCAAAACCTGGCAGCATAGTGGCCTGAAAGCCACCGGTCACATCTCCCGCATTATCATTCACCCCCGCGACCCCAACATCGTCTTCGTAGCCGCCCAGGGCGCCCTTTATGGTGACACGGAAGAACGGGGCATCTTTAAATCCACTGACGGCGGCCTGACCTGGAAAAAAGTCCTGTACGTAAACGAACGTACGGGTTGCTCCGAGCTCGACCTGAACCGCAGCAACCCCCTGATCATGTACGCCACCATGTGGGAGTACGGCAGGCGGCCCTGGCAAGTCATCAGTGGTGGCCCGGGCAGTGGCGTTTATAAAAGTACTGATGGCGGAGAGACCTGGAACACCATTCAGGAGGGACTGCCGGAAGAATTGGGAAAAATGGCCATTTCTGTAGCTCAGAGTAATCCCGATAAGCTGTATGCCCTGATCGAAAGCGATTCGGAGCAGGAAAAGGGAGGCCTGTTCGTATCCAATAACGCCGGGAAAAACTGGCGTCGGGTCAGTGACGATCACCGTCTGATTCAGCGTGCCTGGTACTACACCGAAGTATTTGCCGATCCGCAGAATGAGCATATGGTTTACGTCCTGAGCGCCCCCATGTTACGTTCCATCGACGGCGGAAAGACCTGGGAACGACTGAGTGGCACCCATGGCGACTACCACGACCTTTGGATCAATCCCAGAAATCCTAAAAACATGGTTGTTTCCAACGACGGCGGAGCGGCCATAACGTTTAACCGGGGAGCAAGTTGGTCGCGCCAGGACAACATGGCCACCGCCCAATTCTACCGGGTAAACGTAGATAACAGTTTTCCCTACCGCATTTACGGCGGCCAGCAAGACAACACCTCCGTCCGGATCGCCAGCCAGGAATTTAACAGCAGTGGCATCGGATTCCGTAGCTGGGACGCATCCGCCGGGGGCGAAAGTGCCTTCCTTGCGTTTGACCCCGACAACCCACGCTACGTGCTTGGAGGTAGTTACCTCGGTACCATCGAGGTGCTCGACACGAAAAATAAAACCAGCACCAACGTGATGGCCGCACCGGTCCAGTACCTTGGCCTGCCGGCCCGGGAAATGCGCTACCTATACAACTGGAATGCCCCCATCATTTGGTCAAAACACGAACCCAACACCTACTACCACGCAGCCCAATACCTGCTGCGTACCCGTGACCTGGGAGTGACCTGGGAA
>JAUIIF010000139.1 GCA_030431945.1 Bacteroidia bacterium
GTAGCGATGGCGGTGTTGGCGAAAGGGTGCTGTTTGGTCGAGCCGGGAAACGCGATGAACCAGCCGGCGGGTTGGTCGGGCGGCGCAGCGCCCAGCAGGAGGTCGCCGCCGCCGTCCACGAGAAAGGCGGGGAAACCCGCCTGCCGGAGCAAGGCCCCCACCTGGTCGAGGGCGTAGCCTTTGGCGACGCCGCCAAGATCGAGCTGGATATCCGGCCGCCGGAGGCGGACCTGATTGTGCCGGCCAGTTTTTACTGCCTTCCACTGCACCCGCGTCCGCGCCGCCTCGATGTCCTCCTCGGCGGGTACTGCCTGCTGCCGAAAGGCGCGCCGCCAGAGTTTGGTTAGGGGGCCGATGGTCGGGTCGAAAGCGCCCCGGCTCAGCCGGGCCAGCTTGCGACTGAAGCGGAGTACCGTGTACAGGTCCGCCGAGACGTGCTGCCACTCCGTACTGCCGCGTAATTGGTTGAGCTCACTATCCGCACGATAATCACTCATGCTTTGCTCCAGGGCCTCTACCCGCTGAAAGGCACGACGGATCGTGCGGTGCAGCCCGTGGGTATCCCTGGCCGAAACGATGATCCGGAATTCCGTCCCCATTGCCGGCAGGGAAAAAACCTGGCGGCTCTGCGCAGCGAGGTAACTGCCCAGGAGCAGTACGATGAAAACGGAAATTGACCTCACTTATTCAGGGGCATGATGCGCTGTCGTTTGGGGGGCTTACCACACCTTCGTTTCCCCCGGCACGGGTACCGGATAGTACCCGCTGGGCAGGGGCATGATCGGCGGATTCGCCTTGAAGTCATACGTTTTTGGGGAGAGGTCCAGGTCCGAAGCAAGGGCTTCTTCCCAGTCGATTACCTGCCCGGAGTAAGTGGCCATGCGCCCCATGATGGCGGTCATCGTTGATTTAGCACCGTTTTCGGCATCCGCGAACCTGTACTCCCCGTTGGCGATAGCAGCGAAGAGCACGTCGTGTTCCGTTTGGTAGGGGTTGGGATCCCGGCGGGCATTATGATCCAGCAGCGTGTAGCCACTCTTAGTCAGCAGTTTGCCCGGTGCCGGGGCCGTACCATTGGTGCCCTGGAAAATTTCGGTGACCTTGGAGGAGGTCCCTTTCCAGTGTTTACACTGACTGATCATCCGGCTGCCATCGGCGTAAGTGTATTCTACGGCATGATGATCGAAGATCTCCCCGTGCTCCTTACCGTTGCGCATGTGCCGGCCCCCGAAGCCCTCTGCTTTTACGGGGTAAGCCTGTTTGACCCAGTTGCCGACGTCGAGGTTGTGAATGTGTTGTTCGTTGATGTGGTCGCCACACAGCCAGTTGAAGTAATACCAGTTACGCATCTGGTACTCCATTTCCGTTTGTCCGGCCTGGCGTGGGCGTACCCAGACGCCGCCACTGTTCCAGTAAACGTAACTGGTGGTAATGTCTCCGATGGCGCCGTTTTGCATCATTTCCACCCAGCCGTCGGTGTACAATTTCTCGTAGTGCCGCTGCAGGCCGACGACGACGTTCAGTTTCTTTTCCTTAGCCTTCTTGGCGGCCTGCAGAACGCGGCGTACCCCGGGAGCATCTACCGCCAGGGGCTTTTCCATAAAGACGTGCTTGCCGGCGTTTACTGCCGCTTCAAAGTGGATGGGCCGGAAGCCGGGCGGGGTGGCAATGACTACCACGTCACACAGGTCGATGACCTTTTGGTAGCCGTCAAACCCCACGAACTTATGGTCTTCGCTGACGCTCAGCCGGTCGGCCGCCAGGTCATTGTCCAGCAGCTGCCCCTGAATGTATTTATAGCTGTTGTCGAGCCGATCACGGAAGGCATCCGCCATGGCGACCAGGCGCACGTTTTGTTCGGTGCTCAGCGCCTGGGACGCAGCACCGGTTCCCCGGCCACCACAGCCAATCAGGCCGATACGGATGACGTCATCGACGGAACTGTGCCCGCGGGCCTGCAGCTGAGAAGAAAGGGCCAGGCCGCCGGCGAGGGCGGAGGTTTTACGGAGGAAGTCTCTACGGGATTGGGGCATGATTGATCTTTTGGTCTTACGATAGGCTGGGCAGGCGCCACAGGTTTTCTGATCTGACCAAGATAGCAAAATTCCCAGATCGTGCGGGTTTTACCTAAGGTCAGTGCATAAAAGCGGGAGGGGAGGGGCGGCAAAATGCAGCCTGCCGCCGCAGGGTGGTAAAGATCAGTCGACAATCGCTTTTTGGAAAAAAGCAGTTACGGCTGCCGCAGAGGGTTGTTCGGTGGGGGAGACAATGCGGAAGCCTACGAAGGGGCTGTCTACGTTCCACCATTTGGATTTTGGAATCTGGGGGTCGCGGGCCTGCCATTTTGCCTGCGATTTTTCCCGGACCCGGCAACCGGCATCCGCCTGGTCCGTGTCGTAGTGCCCGCCCCGCACGGTACGGGAGTGTTTGCGGGTGGGCGTTATCCAGGGGTCTTCGGGCCAGTCGTCGATTTGCTCAAAATAGTCTGCAGCGTAGTGGTCCAACGTCCATTCGCTGACGTTGCCGAGCATATCGTACAGGCCCCAGTTATTGGGCTTTTTCAGCCCGGTTTTATGGAACACCTCTTCCCCGTTTTCGAAGAGCCAGGCGTATTCCGGCAGGTCTTCCGGGGCAGGGTCTTCCTGCGTGGCCAGGCAGGCGTATTCCCACTCCGCTTCCGTGGGCAGGCGGAAGAAGCGGCCGGTTTTCTGGTAGAGCCACTCGCAGTAGCGCAGGGCGGCCTGCTGGGTTACGTTGACCTGGGGGAAGCCGCCGCGGGTGCCCATGCCGTAGGTGAAGTCCAGGTACGGTGGGGTGGGGCGGGTGACGGCATCAGCGTCGTAATCCGGCGTGGCAGCGGCCTGGGTATCATTGTCCCGGCGTTGGAAGAGGCGGTAGGTGTCGTGCGTCACCTCGTGGGTGCCGATGGCGAAGGGGGAGACCGTCACGGCCTGGCCTTCCGGGCCCATGGCGAAGGTGCCGCCGGGGAGGGCGGCGAGGGTGAAGGACAAGTCAGTTCCTGGAATGTTTACGGTATCGATCCGCTGGGCGGGTAGCCAGTAAGTGAAGCTCAGGAAGAGAAAAAGAAGACGTAGATGCATGCCGGGAAATTAGTTTGGGGAAGGTACGGAATGCTGCTCTTTTGGGCGCGGCCGCAGGTGCAGGGGGAGCGGTCAGGCAAGTTGCCGGAGACGCACGATGGACGCAGCGGGAACCGGGCTTTCCGGCAGCTGTACCAGGCTACTGATCAGGTCACCGTTGGTTGAATTCACCTGGACGCCTGGTCAGCGCATAAAAAATATTTCCGCTGTGGAAAAGTTTTTTAATTCCAGTTTCACCGGGGCTTTCCGGTGAAAATTTGGTGCTGTTGCCCTTTGGGGCGCAGGGGGCGTTGCCTTTTGGGCGCTTGACCAAACGGACGTAATTATCCCTTAACACACCTTAACCAGCCTTAACGATTTCATACCGCAACATCCCTTTGTTTGAGCGTTATAGCTCCCGAACCAACAAAATTATTCTGCTCTATGCGCACCCTTCTCACCACGCTCACCCTGCTGTTTGTCAGTAGTTTTGTTTTTGCTCAGACGTCCGTCGGTTTCCGCGGCGGCTACGGCGGCTCCAACCTGCGGGCGGATAGTGAACTGGACCTGGTGGCCGATCAGTTCGACCAGGCTTCCACCCTTTCTTTTGGGGTATTTGCGGACATCCCTTTGGGGGAGGTCCTCAGTTTCCGGCCAGGACTGGAACTTAACCGCCGGGGCACCAGCCTGCAAATTGACGCTGATCAGGAGGTCTTCGGTATTAACCTTCCGCTGGGCGCACAGGCCAAGACGCGGTTCAGCTATATCGATCTCCCGCTTTTACTGCAGGCAACGCTGCCTACGGAAGGCATCGTCAAGCCCTACGCTTTTGCCGGCGGCAGCCTCGGCTACGCCACCGGTGGTAACATCCGTACCACCGCCACCGCAATCATTGAATTTAACCTGATGACCTCCAGCATTGACCTGGACGCCATCAACTACGAACGCTTCCACGCGGCCGCCGTAGGCGGCCTGGGGGTAAAGCTCGAACTGGCCCCGACCCTCTCCGCCTTCGTGGAAGGCCGCTTCGAACAAAGCCTCACCCAGCCGTACGACGTGCCGGTACTGACCGCCCAGACGGGCTTCAAGGGCGTCAATTTCGGTGCCGGAGTCGCTTTCAGTCTCTAAGAACTAAAGTTTCGGACTACTCATAATCCCCAGAACATATCTCCATTTGCGGGGCGGTACCATTTGGGTGCCGCCCCTTTTTACTGGCCGGTGGTGGCGGCTCCTTCCGGCGCTGCCCGGCACCTGCGGCCGCGCCCCGCTTGTTTACACCTCCCGCAGATAGTTGTCCAACTCCCCCTGCTCCACTTCCGGTAGCTTTTTACGGAGGCGGTACTTGGCTTTGTACAGACTGTCTTGCGAGATGCCCAGGATGGCCCCGATCTCCTGGTTGTTGAGTTGCATCCGGATGAGGGCGGCCAGGCGCAGCTCCCGCAGGGAGAGGTCCTGGGTACTGGTGGTGCGGAGGCGGTCTTCGAAACCGGCGTGGACGCCCGAGAAGTAGGTCCGGAAATTGTCCCAGTCCTGATCGATCCTCTCTTCACTGTTCAGGTTGCGGAGCAAGCCGTCGAGGCGCTTCCGGTCCGCAGAATCCTTGCCCTTCAGTTGCTGCAGTTCTTCGCTTAGCTGGTCCAGCAGTTGGCCCTTCCGGGCCATGCTGAGGGCGTGGGTGCTCAGCTCTTTTTGCTGGCCCTGCACTTTGTCGCGCAGCTGTTCTTCGCGGGCCCGCTGCCGCAGGTGGCGTTGCCGGTAGGCGTACCAGACCCCGGCCAGCAGGAGCAGCAGCGCCGCGCCGCCCAGGGCGAGGGCGGTCTTCTGCCAGCGGTCTACCCGGGCCTGGGAGGCCAGTAGCTGCAGCTGATTTTGCTGCTCGCTGATGAGGCGATCCTGCTTTTCCTTTTCGTATTTAGCCGTCAGCTCCACCAGCTTTCCGGCCAGTTCGGTTTGGTACAGGCTGTCCTGCAGGGTTTGGCGTTGTTGCAGCTGGGCGTAAGCGGTACGGTAATCCCCACTGGCGGCCGCAATTTCCGCCAGGTGGCCGCGTGCGTCCATTTCGGGTTCGCGCATGCCGAGCTGGCGATTTAAGGCAATGGCTAGTTGGGCGTTTTGGCGGGCCTCGCTGAGTTTCCCCAACCGGAATTGCATGGCGCACAATTCGGTAAGGATGCGGGCCCGCCGCCGATCGTCTCCTTCGGCGTGTACCAGCCCGAGCGCCAGCAGGTATTCCTGCTCGGCTTTGGCGTAATCACCGGCGTCGGCATGAAAGCCGGCGAGGTTGTTGCGAGCTGAAATTTCAACGGCTTCCAGACCGGCGGGTGCCAGCATGGCGAGGGTTTTTTCACCGGCGGCGATGGCCCGGTCCAGGTCACCGCTGATGGCGTAAGCATCCGCCAGGATACTCAGGGATGCCGTGGCAAAATACAGGTCGTTTTGCCGCAGGTACCAGGAGTACTGGCGTTCCAGGTATTCGATGGCCAGGTCATAGTTTTTCAGCATTTTATAGTTCACCCCTATTTCCTGCTCGGCGGCGATGATCGCCGCACTGTCCCCGGTAGGTTGTACCAGGGCCACGGCCTCCAGGGCGGCCTGCAGGCCGCCCTCAAAGTTGCCGGTTTCCCGTTCTATCTGCGCCAGAACGTTGAGGACATCGGCCTGGTCCTTGGGCCGGTCAAGCCCTGCGTAGGCTTCACGGGCCAGTCGTAATTGCTCCCGGGCCAGGTCGTATTTCCCCTGGCGTTGGTACACGATGGACATATTGTAACGGGTAGTCCCCTCCCCGTAACGCAACCCCTCCTGCCGGTAGAGGTCAATGGCCCGGTTGTAGTAGTGTACGGCGCTGTCGAACACGTCTTCGTTTTCAAAGGCAATCCCAAGACGCTGGTAGCCTTCTGCTTCGTACACGGGGAGGTGCGCCTCCTTGCCCAGGCGGACGGTCTGCCGGGCGTAGCCCCGGGCCCGGGCCATGTCGCTGTAAGCCGTCAGGTTAAATAATTCGTTCAGGAGAGGGAACCGCAGGGTATCCCCTGCAGTAAAAGGGAGTAATGCTTTTTCCAGGGAATCGAGCTTGGCGGGCGCCTGGCCGTGGAGGGAAAATGAAAAAAGAAACAGAACAAAAAACAGGGGACGTGGCATACGGCGGGGATGGGAGGTACCCTAAAGATAAGACGGCTGCCGCGTTCGTCCCGCCCGCTAGCGCGCCAGCCATTCCTTCATCCCGGCCTGAAAGACGAGGTCTTCCGTGCCGCAGGTCACCAGGTCAAAGCCGCGTTCCTTCATGGCCCGGGCGTCTGCCGGGGTTACGGTAAAGATGCCGGTGAACAGGTTATTTGACCTGGCGGCGGCGAGCACATCGTCGATGAGCGCCAGTAGGGTCGGGTCGGTGAAGTCAGCGCGTTTTTCCAGGCCGAGGCTGGCGCTGAGGTCGAACGGACCAACGTAGAGTCCGTCCAGCCCCGGCGTAGTGGCAATGTTCGCCAGGTCCTGCACGGCCGCAGCGGTTTCGATCATGGCAAAACAGAGGGTGGACTGGTTGGCGGTGCTGAAGTAGTCCTCTTCCGTAAGCCGGCCGGCACGGAAAGGCCCGAAGCTCCGGTTGCCCAGGGGCGGATACTTGGCGGCGCGGACGAAGGCGGCGGCTTCCGCCGCGCTATCAATCATCGGACAGATCAGCCCCTCAACGCCGTAGTCGAGTGCTTTCATGATCAGTTCCGGCCGGTTCCAGGCCAGCCGGGCCAGCGGGATGGCCCCCCCGGCCTTAATGCCCTGCAGCATCCCGAGCAGGTGGGCGGGTTCGATCATGCCGTGCTGCAGGTCAAGCGTAATGCTTTCCAGGCCACTCCGGCCCAGCCACTCCGCGACCCAGGGCGTGGGGCTCATCAGGAAAAGGTTAGTCAGGGGAGTAGGTGCCTGTAGGCGCGGACGCAGGTGCATAGAAGGTTAAATTAAGCGGGGAAAGGTAGACAAAGGGACGGGATAAATGAGGGTTAAACGCGTAAAACCAATATTGGTCGCACCCGGGTGAAATCCATCAACCCTCGCAGAGAACCCATAAGGTAAACCACGCAGCGGCCTGACACCAATTCCGTCCGGCATTTAGCCTCCGGTGCCTTGCATTGAAAAGTTTTTTGATAAAAAAGCAGTCTGCTCCGCAGGATTGCCTCCCGGTCGGCGTCTAACGGAAGAAACGAATTGCCATTGCTGAGATTTTACCCCGTAATGCAAGTAGGGTTAAGGCCTTCCGGCCCCTGCTTTTTTCTGATCACCCCCCTCCCCGTAAACTTCTCCCTGATGGTTTTTCGCATTGCTTTCTTTTTTACCACATTGCTGCTGGCCGCTTCGAGCCTCTTCCTCTCCTGTGAACCGGATGAACCCCTGACCGGTGTGCCGGCGGCCACTGATGACCCCGACAGCCCTACCGTTACGGCGGTTCAGGCCACTTTCAACGGGGCCATCGACCTGGCGGACCCCTTCAACTACGGTAGCCAAACCGTTCCCGGCTACATCAACCGGGACAATACCGACGGAAACCCGATTACTGATCTCCAGGCAACCCTGGGGCGCGTACTTTTTTACGATCAGGCCCTGTCCGCCAACCAAACCATCTCCTGTTCCAGTTGCCACCAGCAGGCAGCCGGTTTCGGGGATAATGCCCTTGCTTCCGTAGGCGTTGCCGGCACGACGGGCCGCCACAGCATGCGGCTGATCAATGCCCGCTTTGGCGACGAGCCCCGCTTTTTCTGGGATGAACGCGCCAGTACCCTGGAAGCGCAGACAACGCAGCCCATCCAGGACCACGTGGAAATGGGCTTCAGCGGCAATGATGGCGATCCTGCATTCGCCGACTTACTCGCCCGGCTCAACGACACGGAGTATTACCAGGAACTCTTTGCTGCTGCTTTCGGGACGGCCCAGGTAACCGAAGTACGCATCCAACAAGCCCTGGCCCAGTTTATCCGCAGTATCCAGTCGTTTGATACCCGCTACGATGCCGGCCGCGCCGAGGTGAACAACGATAATGACCCCTTTCCCAATTTCTCGGCTCAGGAAAATCAGGGTAAGCAACTCTTCCTGGGGCGGCCGCAGTTTGACCGGAACGGCAACCGCGTCGGCGGCGGCCTGGGGTGTGGTGGCTGCCACCAGGCGCCGGAGTTTTCCATCGATCCCGGCTCCCGGAACAACGGCGTCGTCGGAACACTGGCCGGCGGGCAGGATTTCACCAATACCCGCTCGCCCTCGCTGCGCGAGGTGTTCCGGCCCAACGGCGAAGCTAACGGCCCCTTCATGCACAACGGGCAATTCACGACCCTCAATGAGGTGCTTAACCATTACAACAGCATCCCCGGCAACGTCCAGAACCTCGACCCCCGCCTGCAGCCCGGGGGTAACCCGCAACGCCTGAACCTTGCCGGGGAGGAACGCGCAGCCGTGCTCGCTTTCTTACGGACACTGACGGGCTCTGCTGTCTACGAAGACGAAAAGTGGCGAGATCCGTTTTAAGGGAGCAGGAGGGGGAGTTAAACCTTCCCCTTTACCAGATCCGCTACTGCTTCCGGGTTCAGCAGGGTGGATACATCCCCCAGGGAATCGGCTTCGCCGGCGGCAATTTTGCGTAAAATCCGGCGCATGATTTTGCCGGAGCGGGTTTTGGGCAGGGCCTCAACAAACTGGATCTTATCCGGCTTGGCGATCGGGCCAATCTCCTGGCGGACGGTGGCGACAATCTCTGCTCTTAAAGCATCGTCGGCACCTGCGCCCTCGCCCACAATCACGTAAGCATAAATGCCCTGGCCTTTGATGTCGTGCGGATAGCCAACGACGGCGGATTCAACCACCAGCGGGTGCTCGTCGATGGCATTTTCCACTTCTGCCGTTCCCATCCGGTGGCCGGAGACGTTGATGACATCGTCCACCCGGCCCACAATCCGGTACATGCCATTTTCGTCGCGGCGGGCACCGTCACCGGTAAAGTACATGCCGGGCACGGTGCTGAAGTAGGTGTTTTTGCAGCGCTGGTGGTCGCCCCAGGTGGTCCGCAGCATGCTGGGCCACGGGAACTTCACCGCCAGCAGTCCGGCCGCGGGGTTGCCGGTTTCTTCGGCCATGGTGGTCTTGTCCACCAGACAGGGCTGGATGCCGGGCAGGGGATAGCCGGCAAAGGTGGGCTTCTGCGGCGTGTGCCCGCCGAC
>JAUIIF010000140.1 GCA_030431945.1 Bacteroidia bacterium
TGCCGCCACCCACCAACAAGCCGATCAAAGCCCAGAGCCCGGTAGTTGAAGCGGTTCTTGGTGGTAAACAAGGCCACCGTTGCCGGTTCCAGCAGTTGCTTTCCTGCGTAAGCACCTTCATTGATAAACAATTGAAAGAGTTTGCCCAGGTCATGTGCATTAGCGAATAAGCCGGCATGACCGGCGACGCCGCCCATCAGCGCCGCTCCTTCGTCGTGCACGTAACCGCGCAGCAGGCCTCCCCGCATCCAGCGATCGTAACTGGTTGGTACCAAACGTTGTTGGGGGAATTTTTCTGAAGGCCGGAAGGTCAGCTGTCCTAAATGCATGGGCGCGTAAAATTCCCGTTCCAGCAGCGTTTCCATAGGTTCTCCGGCAATAGCTTCCACTATTTGTTGCAGGATGAAATAGTTAAGATCACTGTACCGGTAGACTTGCCGGCGTGTACGGTCAATTTTACCGCTCAGGTTTTTTTTCACCTTCAGCGGGACCTTGGTATCCAGCCAGCGATCGGGGCCGATAGGCAGCGTAAAATCATCCCGTATTTCGTCAGCCACGTATTGCTTGCCGATTAATCCATCCAGCGGAATTTCAGCCTGTAACCCGGTCTGGTGGGCCAGTAACCGTTCAATTTTATAGCGGCCGATGGTTTTATTTTTCAGTGCCGGCAGGTAGTCCCGTACCTCTGCATCGAGGGCGATAGCCCCCGTTTCGTACAGCTTCATAATGGCCAGGGTGGTAGCTGCTGCCTTGGTGATTGAAGCAAGATCATACAGATCTGCGGGTGAGACTGCCTGTTTGCGGTAAACGTGGTGGCCATACGCTTTTTCGTAGACCACTTGTCCGTCTTTCATCACCAGCAGCTGCGCACCGGGCATCGCCCGGTAGCGGATACCGCGGTTGATGTGGTAGTCAGCCCGTTCAAATTTGGTCCGGTCAATGCCCAGCAATTCAGGAAGGCGAAAACCTGCAATTTGTGGTTCCAGCCGGTAGCCGGTTCCGGCACCGAAAGTTGGCGTAGATTTTTGTAACCGGCCATCGATCAATTCTGCCCCAAATAATGCCTGGGCCAGAAAAGCCTCACTTTCTTTGCAGCGAAGGGGGGTGTTAAGGACGGACCAGCTCGCCGGCACCCCGGCGATCAGCGCAGGGTCACCGAAGTGGACAAAGGTAATGTCAACCTTCTTCAGGTCATACAGGGCGTGGTACCAGTCGGCGTTGAAGGAGGACTGACCGACGGGGTCGTCAGCCACAATGATGGTGGGCAAGTCAAGTCCGAGGGGAAGCACCTGGCCGATTATGTCGTCAAAAGGGACCTCCTGGACGTCACCGAAGCGACGGGCCATGGCGATGAGGCGGGCCGGACGCTGGTCTTGCCGGTAGACAATCCGGATGGCCGTGCCCTCGGCGAGCGGGAGCTTGCCCGCTGGTGCAGTCAGTAGCACCGTTTCCTGCAGTAACCGGTTGTGCCGCTCTAAGTCTGCCGCCGGGTCAAACGACTCAAAAGGCCAGGCCGAGCCGATGGCGAGGGTGTCTGCATCCGACAGTTCATTGAGCATCAGGCCGGTGGGGCTGGCGCGTAAACTGTCCAGCTGAAGGTCCGTCCACGGTGCTGCAGCAGGTTCCGGCTCAGCAAACAGGTTAGAAAACCAGTCTACCAGCTTTTCCGGCCAGCTGGCGGCAGCCAGCGGGGAGGAAAATGCTAATGATAATACCGTTATGGTTGAAATAACAATAGTTTTCATTCAAGTCTGGGGTATAAAAAAACGCGCTCGGGGCAGGGGCATCATCGTGTATCCGATAGTAACGTTCAGGGACAGCAGGTATTGCGTTTCCGGTAAAGAAGCGCAAAGGTCGGCATTTTTAGTTAAATGCCTCCTGATCAGGCACAAACGTTCAAGACCTGCGAAGGGTTCAGGTCCGCAACCCGTAAGCCTGCCATCGATACGAGGGCGTTACTGCCCCGCTACAGCAGGCGGCACTCCAGCCCTGGCAACAGCCTTTATTTGGTGCTGCCTGTGTATTTCAGCATTCGGGCAATTATTTGTTTAATTAACTGATTTTACTAACATTTATTACCTTAGCGTCTCTTCCTGCTTTTCTACCTATCCGTTGCACCTGCGACCGCGCCCATGAATGTCACTTATCTTTTTTTGTTGCTGTTGCTGGCCCTGCTGACGGGAGCGTTGATTGCCTGGTTAATCCTGCAGCTTCGGCTACGTAAGCAATTCCTTACCCGGCAGGAGGTAGAGGCGGCTTTCGTGCGTCGCGAGCTCTACGATCAGTTAAGGCGGGAGGCTGATTTGCACTATGAGAACCTGCAGGAGAAGCTGCTGGCGGAGAATCAACTGGGGGCGGAACTGGCAGCGGCCCGCACGGACTTGCATCATTTGCGGGAAAAGCTGGCGGGGCATCGTTCCGAAATGGAACGTTTACAGGCCGCCAGTCTCGCCCAGTTCGAGCAAACGGCTAACCGTTTGTTGCAGGAAAAAGGCAACAGCTTCGCCGCTCAGCACGCCGAGCAGCTGACGAACATCCTGCAGCCACTACGGGAGCGGATTCAGGGATTTGAACAACAAGTGGAACGTCGTTTTCTCGAGGAAACCCGGGATCGGGTATCCCTGCGTCAGGAGATCAAGCACCTGCAGCAACTGAACGCGCAGATCAGTGCAGAGGCGAATAACCTGGCCGGAGCCCTGCGGGGAAACAGTAAGACCCAGGGGGACTGGGGGGAATGGCAGCTACTCACCCTGCTGGAAGCCAGTGGCCTGCAGCAGGGGGTACACTTTGATGCGCAGAGCAGCTACCGTGACCATGACGACCGGCTGAAACGCCCTGATTTCATCATAAATCTTCCGGAAGGTAAACATCTGGTGATCGACTCCAAAGTATCCCTCACCGCTTACGATCGCTATCACGCACTGGCTCCCGATGACCCGGCAAGGGGCCTGGAGGCCCAGGCCCATCTCCGCAGTCTCAAAAAACACGTTGCGGATCTGGCCGGTAAAGACTACACCCGTTTGTACCAGATCAGCAGCCCCGATTATCTGCTGCTCTTTGTGCCTATAGAGCCGGCTTTCGGTCTGGCGCTGGCTACGGACCAGGGGTTATTTCTGGAAGCTCTCGAACTCAATATTGTCATCGTCACGCCCTCTACCCTCCTGGCGACTCTGCGCACGGTTTCGTTTATCTGGAAGCAGGAGAACCAGAAACGCAACGTATTGGAAATTGCCCGCCAGAGCGGTCTGCTTTACGATGGTTTTGTCTCCTTTACCGAGGAATTGCAGCTGGTCGGCAAACAACTGGACCGGGCACAGTCTGCTTACGGCAATGCGCTGAAAAAACTCTCCACGGGGGGTAAATACGGTGCTACGCTCATCGGCAGGGCAGAAAAGCTGCGCCAGCTGGGGGCCAAGAGCAAGAAACGCCTGCCCCGTGACCTGTTGCGGGAAGAGGAATAAAAAATGCGGGTTACGCATCGACGGAAAAACTGTCGTTCTCCGCAAGGCGTAACCCGCAAAAGTGGCTGGTAAGTATTATTTACCGCAGTACAAAACGGCGGCTGATCATTTCGCCACCGTCTGCATAACGCAGGAGGTACACTCCTTTGGCGAGGTCAGCTACGGAAAAAGGCCGGCCTTCGCTTACGCCATTTATCCGTTTCACTTCACGCCCCTGTAAATCAAGAACCGTAACGGTGAAAGGGGTTGCTGCAGTTGTCCGCAGGCGCAGGTAAAGCTCCCCATTGGTAGGGTTAGGGGCTAATGCGCCAGAGGATACACCTCCGAAATCGACCGTAACGAGGTCAGAGTAGCTGAAAGCGCCATCGCGGTCCGCCTGGCGAATACGGTAAGTATTGCTACCCGCAACCGGTTGCTCATCAGTAAAGACATAATTGTTGATCTCGCTGGAAAAACCCGCAGCAGCTACCCGGCCAACCACGGTAAAGTTCTGGCCATCGTCTACCGAGCGCTCTACGTGGTAGTAATCGCTACCACTTTCCGTTGCCGTAGCCCAGTTCAGGTCAATCACTTTTTCCCGGGGGGTAGCGCTGAGGGAAAGCCACTCCACCGGCACCTGAAAGTCTGGTAATACGTACCCTCTGGCCGTCAGAATGGTGTGGACCATCAGGCGTTCGGAATTGGTACACTCCGGCCGGGCCAGTGCTGCCTGATAGACTGCATTGGCAGCATCATTCTGATCGGCACTTCCTCCGGTCATAGCAATGCCTTCCCAGAAAATGATGTCCGTTTTTTGCTGGCCCAGGGCATCCCAGACCTGCATCATGGAAGTAGACCAAACCTGGCCCTGAGTGTGAATGCCGCCACTCATGTTCTGGCTCCAGGTGGTTGCAACGCCACAGCTGCGGCCGTTCCAGAATTCGTTGTGTCCGTCCCAGTTAAAAATCCAGTTGAACTGGGGGTCTGCTGCGGTCCAATCGCCTAAAGAGCGATTGTAGGAAGCTGCCCAGTAATCACCACAGCCTTCGCTCAGGCCTTGGTTTTGGGAAAGGCCGCCGCCCGTGATCCAGTCGTGCAGGCCATGCCCCAGTTCGTGGTGGATAACGTCGGAGTCTTCCGCATCATCGACGCCACCATCTCCCCAGGCCAGTCGTTGTGACGAGCCGACGTAGTGAGAATTATCGGCATTATTAAGTCCGGAAGGGTCACACTTTACGCCCCCTACATAATCGGTGGGGAGCACGTTGATGCCCAGGGTTTCGTTCAGGTAGCGCATGGAGGCATCGATGTGGTAGTACACATTAACGGCCTCAAAGGCATTATCGTCGCGGTTAAAATCCCAGACGTTCGTTGCCTGGGAGAAGTCTCCCCGGTTGGGACTTTCTTCATCGGTAATCTCACAGTAAGGGCCGCGGAGGTAGTAAATCCCGCCGTCCAACGTGATGTCGCGCAAGGTGACGGATACCTGTTCGCCGATCAGTTCCGGGGTTGTATTGTCATTATTATCCGTGTATCCGCTGTCGCCGTAGGTAGCCCCTGCGGAGGATAATGGGTCAGGATCGAAAACGTTGCCGGTACCTTCCACCAACATGGGGAAGGGCCGGTAAGCAGGCGCTGTTGCGGCCTTGTGGTAAGCGGCTACGTCGGTAACGCGTAACAAGGTTCCGTTTTTGGCGTCAACGAAAACCTCCCATTCCCCCATTGGTTCCATGGCTAAAAAGACAATGCGGTAAGCCAGTTTGGCTCCCTCCCCGGTGGGAAGGATGACCAATTCCTGCGTTTCATCGCTTACGCTCCCCACTGGCCGCACGTAGTCCAGGGCCAGGCTACGGGCCCGGTTTTGGGTAAGCGCCGGGGTTACGTCCGCTAAATCCACCTTAGGAACAAAGTCGTTATTGACCATGGTAATGTTCCGGTTGTGCTTGACTGTCAGGGAAATTTCACCACCATATACCGGTACCCCCTGCCACGACTGGCGGAAACGAACCGTGGTACCGACACCGCCCGAGCGCTGAAAGTAAACGTCGAGATTCGCCAGGTCAGCCGACGTCAGGTCCAGCTCACTTTTGTGCTGGCCGAGGTATTCCCGGGCCATAGCTTCAGGCGTGCCTGCATTAACCCTGGCCCAGGTCTGGTAGATCACCTTTGGGACGTTGGTGGTGGCATCCAGCTTTTTCCAGCCCTGGATAATGGTCGGCTTTTCTACCGGTTGCCCCAGGGTCAGTCCGGACGAAGCAACGGGTTTCTGGGCAGCTATAGTAGTAGTGGTAAGCAGGAACGCAATCAGCGTTACTGCGGAGAGTAGTTTAAAACGCATGTAATGAATGTTCTGAATAATGTGTACCGTAAATATGGTATAAATCCATGAACATTTCTTCATGTATACAACCTATAATTTTCCCATTGGTCAATTATACTACGTTTTACGGCAATGTCCTATTGATTTAAGCCTCCTACCGTTATTTCGCCTTAATCGAGCAGCCGATGGCTTTTACGTCAGCAGGATCAGGATTCCGGCCGGCTTCCAGTGCGGCTACGGCCGCTTCCACGTAATTGATGGTGACGGCTTCCGGGTTCTGCGCATTATCGTCAATGGCCCCGTGGTAACGGACCTTCAGCCCGGCGTCAAGCAGGTAGACCTCCGGCGTTTTTGACGCGCCGTACTTTGGGTAAACCTCCTGCTTTTCGTCCAGCAAGTAGAGAAAGTTGAAGCCTTTATCCGCAGCACGTTGTTTCATGGCCTCCATGTTGTCTCCGGGCTTAAGGGAGGTATCGTTAGGCTGTACGGCTACTACCGGGTAGCCCATGGCTGAAAGTTTGGTGTGCAGGGCGACCAGACGGTCTTCATAACCTTTGGCAAAAGGACAGGTATTGCAAGTAAAAGTTACCGCATATCCTTTGGGGACTTCGCCATTGGCATCCCGCACCGTCTTCAGGGAATGCTCCTGATCATCGATGCCACGCAGGGAAAAATCGGGCGCGATGTCTCCAACTTTGAGTCCCGTTGCGGCTGGTGCTGCTTCCACGGGGGCTACGGGCTTATTTTCGTCAGCTACTACTTCCGTTTCTTCTGCAGCAGGCTGGCCACAGGCGAAAAATAGTAAAACGAGGGTAAACAGGCTGAAAAGGTTAGTGTACTTCATCATTGGGTTTGATTTGAGGTTAACGAAGATAACAACGTCTTTTGTTAAAAGATAATTGGGCTAAACAGTAGATTATCAATTAATTGACTTCCGCAACAAAGTTCTGCAACTCCTCATAGGAATTGAATTTGACGCTGTGCTGCCGGCGTTCGTCTCCCCGGTACACCAGGGTGTAAGGAATGGCGCCTTCCCAGTCCGGGTCTACCTGATCAATCCAGGCATTGTAATCACCGTCGGCCAGGGCGACTACGGGCAATTTCAGTTTACGGTCTTCGACAAAGCGGCGCAACTTCGTCCGCACGTCCTTCTGAAAATCAAGACTGACCATCACAATCTGCAGGTCTTCTTCGTCAGCTTCGCTGCCTAACTTTTCGAAGTAAGCCATTTCCTCCACGCAGGGACCGCACCAGGTGGCCCAGAAATTGATGACGTAGGTCCGGTCATCCGTCTGTTTCAACAAACCGGCCATTTCCGCGAAAGAATCATAAATGGGATAAGGAATGTCTGCTTCGTTTGGGGCCAGCAAGCGGGCCAGTTCCTCCCCCTCTGCCCCGGCGGCAGGCTGGGTAGCTGCCGGTGAGTTGCCACAGGCGGTGAACAGTCCGCAGGCAAGTACCATCAATACCAGGTGGAACTGAGAATGGAGTTTTCGGGCAGTAAAAGTTACCATGAGCAAAACCTGTTTTTGGTAAAACACAAAAAATACCCGGAGGTTTTCGGGCGCGGACGCAGGTGCAAGCTACGGATAATGAAGCCGGGCGGGCCTGGCTGAAACTTCAGCTCCCAACTCCGGGTATGCTATCTTCGCACCATGACTTTTGCCGACTTTAACCTCAACAATCAACTTCAGCAAGCCCTGGCCGATATGGGGATGACAACCCCTACGGCCATTCAGGCAAAAAGCTTTGCCCCCATCATGGCCGGGCGCGACGTAATCGGTATTGCCCAAACGGGGACGGGCAAGACCTTTGCCTACCTGCTCCCCTGCCTGCGGCTGTGGCGGTTCACCAAGTCAGCCTATCCGCAAATTCTGATCATCGTCCCCACCCGGGAACTCGTTATGCAAGTGGTTCAGGAAGTAGAAAAGCTGACGGAATACATGAGCGTGGAAGTCGTCGGAGTCTACGGCGGCACCAACATCAAAAAGCATAAAGCAGAGGTAGAGGTGGGCGTAGACGTTCTTGTCGGCACCCCCGGCCGGCTGGGCGACTTACTTAAAGACGGCGTGCTTAAGCTAAAAAACATCAGGCAGCTCATCCTGGATGAGGTGGATGAAATGCTGGACCTGGGCTTCCGTCACCAGTTGAATGACATCGTAGATTTTCTACCCAAGAAGCGGCAGCACCTCTTCTTCTCCGCCACGATGATTCCCGAGGTGATGCAAACGATCGGCCAGTTTACCGACTTCTACGAAGTGGTGGAAGCCGCGCCTTCCGGCGCGCCGCTGGAGAACATTGACCAGTATGCCTACCAGGCACCCAACTTTAACACCAAAGCCAACCTGCTCGAAAACCTGCTCCGGGAACATGCCGAAATGGCCAAAGTATTGGTTTTCACGGCTACGCGGCGGCTCGCCGATGCGCTCTACGAGCGGATGGAACCGATCCTGGGCGAAGCAGTAGGGGTGATTCATTCCAACAAATCGCAGAACAATCGCTTCAACACCGTTGCCGCCTTTGAAGACAATACGTACCGCGTCCTGATTGCCACCGACATTGTAGCCCGTGGCCTTGATGTTTCCTCCGTAACGCACGTCGTTAATTTTGACGTATCGGACAACGCCGAAAAGCACATCCACCGGGTCGGCCGTACCGGCCGCGCGCAGGAAAAAGGCGTAGCCATCGTCTTCGCCGCTCCGCAAGAAATGGATTACCTCGCGGAAATCGAAGCGTTGATGGGACGTACGCTTCCCTTCCACGAACTTCCGGCCGGGGTAGAGATCTCCACGGAGCTCATCCCCCTGGAAATGGAACCTGCTTTCGTGGCTGAAGACACCCAATTCCTGCACATTGACCCGGAACGCGCCGCTTTCCATGAAAAAAGCGACAAGAACAAGAAAGTCGCCGTGCGGGAAGGCCGGCGGGATAAAATGATGAAGAAGTACAAGAAACCCCAGACGAGAGGACAGAAACCACGGGGCAAGAAGAAAAAACGCAAGTAAAGAAGGGGAAACATCCGCAGGGCTTATTCCACGATCTCGTAGTCGATGTCCAGTTTGCGTAATGATCGGTAAGCGGAGGATTCGTTGAAGCTGACTTCGATCTCCACCGGAGATCCTTCCAGCAAGATATCGGTCAACTCATTGGCGAGGTTGTAATCAACGCCATCCGCTATCTCTTCAAGAGTACGGGCGATGGCGCGTCGGTCAGGACGGTCCTGCGAACAGGAAAGAAGATTGATCTGCATTATTTGTTTTTAAACATCAGCAAATATAACAAATTAATGCAAAACGAACGGGGTCGTGCACAAGTGCGTGTGGATAACAATTTGCACAACTAAACGAGGGAGCAAGCCCCGCTCGCTACGAAAGGCAGACTTCCGGCCATTAGCAAAAGGCTAACTTCAAAACTGGCGGTGCATTTCGTTGTACACGCCACGAGCGCTTGCCCGCCACAACGCG
>JAUIIF010000838.1 GCA_030431945.1 Bacteroidia bacterium
TACTGGCGCACCTGCCTCGGTCCGTAAGAATTGAAAATCTGATGCGTAACCGTAGGCAAAGGCCGGTGCCTTTTCCGGCGCCGTTTTGCTTACTACAACGGACGCGGGCACCCGAACAGAGCCGTAACTATCCCAGCCAGTTGCGGACCATACTGCCCAGTAAGTAGATGAGCGGAAAACAGCAGATACAAGCCAGGGTACACAGGGGGTGAGGGCGCTTACAAGACATGTTATGGGTGGTTAAAAAGCTTTGGTGTGAATTGGGAAATACACCGATTAATAGCCTGTTCTCGGCGTTTGTTACCCTTTCGCCGGTAAAATATAGGGGCTGTTGCGCAAAAAATCAAGTTAATCGCACGGCAGACCGTACTGCCCCGCTCGTTACTGACTTGCCGGTTGGCAGCCCGAAATTTTGCCACTTCCACCAGCGGCCCTATCTTAAAGTTCATGTTACAACGGGTGCTTTTCCTATTGTTACTGCCCACCTTGACCCTGACCGCCCAACCCCTCGTTGGTCCGGATGCGGAATTGTGGCCCCTGGTGGAAATCAAGGAGCCCGGCGATACCTCTTTCCAGGTTAAGGCCGGTCCGGCGCGGCGCGGCATCCAGCGGGGTGTGCCTACTCTACTTCGGTTTGTGCTGCCCTCGGGCAGGAAGGACACGTTCTTCCTGGTGTTCAGCAATTCCATCAGTCAGGCCGAGCTGAGTAATGCCCGGGGGGATACGGTACGTACCGGGAATAACCTGTGGCCTGGCGAACGTAGCCTGCCACTGTCTGATCGGGTGCTGCCGGTTCCTCCGGAATGGGAGGGTCCGCTGCTGCTACGGATCCAGGACATTTACCTCAACGAGCGTTCGGAGCAGTCCAGGTCTTTCGGCCTCCGGTTTTACCACAACGGTTTTGCTGAATACTTTGCGAAAGAACTGGACCCGCACCGCCCCCGGGCCTACCGGCGGGCCAATAACATCTTTCTCCTCATTTTCGGCTTTATCCTGTTTTTGGTAGCCTTGGCCTGGGCGGCTACCCGCAGGGCCATTTTCGGGGCTTATTTACTCTACAACGGTTGGGTTTGGTCTTACTACTTTATTCGTAAAACGGGCAGTATTAATTGGTTGTGGCTTGATCTTCCGAGCAGTCTTCATTACTTCTACGAGGCAGTTGCTTCCGTGCTGATCCTTCCGGCTTACCTGTTCTTCTTACGGCGGTTTCTGCGGCTGACGGACACACCTCCTGACCGCAAAATCAGCCGGCAGATCAAACACATGACCCTTGGTTCTTTATTGGCCGCCTTTCTGGTTTTCCTGGGGTGCAGCCTAAGCGGCGTGTACTGGGGGTACTGGCTTTCTATTTATGCTAATTGCTTCCTTCTGGCCTGGGGGGTATTATTACTGCGTCGCGTTCACCAGCGGGGAGACCATTTCTCGGGCGTTATTTTATGGGCAGCCATCACCTTAGTGGCCGGCATCGCCATCGTTTATACGTTTTTTGTCCTCGGTTACCTGGTGGAAGGTTTTCCTGATCCGAGTGTCGGAGGGCTGGGGATTTTCCAGTACGCAGTGCTTGCGGAGACCGCCATTCTCTTCTACGGCATTGCCGTCTGGGCGGGCCGGCGGGCTGATGATTTGGGCGCGGCCGCAGGTGCAGGGGAGGTTGGAGAAGCCGTGCCGCCGCCCGTACCCGGCACCCTGACCATCAGGAACAAGGTCATTCCCACACTGGATTTATAG
>JAUIIF010000141.1 GCA_030431945.1 Bacteroidia bacterium
TTGGCATCATCCTTGGCGCCGCACTTGGGTTGGCGGCCGGACAGCTGGCCGGCGGCCCGGCCTTCATTACCAACTGGATAAAGCCGATCGGGGATATTTTTATCCGCCTGCTCAAGCTCATTGCCGTTCCCCTCATTTTTGTTTCCCTCACGAAAGGGATCAGCGACCTGAAAGACCTGACGACGCTTTCGCGCATGGGCGTAAGGACGATTCTGTGGTACATGGCCACCACTGTATTTGCGGTGCTGTTGGGCCTGTTTTTGGTAAATTTCTTTGAGCCGGGCGCTTTCGTAAGTGCTGAAACGATGGCTAACCTGAGCAACAGCATTCCGGAGTCGATCAACGCTAAGGTGGAAACCGGTGCCCGCAATGCGGCCGGCGGGCCGCTGGACTTCTTTGTCCGCATGGTGCCCCAGAACCTGTTCGCCTCCCTGAGTGAAAACGGAAGCCTGCTGCAAGTCATCTTTTTTACCATCTTCTTCAGTATTTGCCTGCTCATGGTCCCCGCGGAACACCAGGCTCCGATCAAGAAAATCATCGATGCGCTCAACGAAGTGCTGTTGCGGATGGTAGACGTAATCATCCGCATATCTCCCTACGCAATAGTTGCCCTGATGGCCGCCTTATTTGCCAATACTGCTGACGGCGGCATCATCAAAGCCCTGATCAGTTACGCCCTCGTGTTGCTGCTGGGGATGGCCATTTTGCTGGCGCTGTACCCGCTGTTGGTCCGTTGGGTTACCGGCCGGCCGGTGCCGGATTTCGTACGCGGAATTCTGCCGGCGCAGCTGGTCGCTTTTTCCACCAGTTCCAGTATGGCTACGCTGCCGGTAACGATGGACTGCCTGGAGGAGAACCTGGGGGTAGAAAACGAAGTTGTTAGTTTTGTGTGTCCGGTGGGGGCTACCATTAATATGGATGCTACCAGCCTGATGCAAGCGGTCGCGACGGTCTTCGTGTGTCAGGTACTCGGCCATGAACTGGCCTGGAACGACCAGTTGATCATTGTGCTAACGGCTACCCTGGCCAGTATCGGGGCGGCCGGCGCGCCGAGTGCGGGCATCGTGATGTTGGTCATCGTGCTGGAATCCGTAGGGTTTCCTTCAGAAAATTTGCCCCTGGCCCTGGCCATGATCCTGGCCGTAGACCGGCCACTGGACATGTGGCGGACGGTCGTTAATATATCCGGAGACAGCTGCGTGGCCGTGTTGGTGGAAGCCTCGCTGAAAAAAAACGGACTGAAAGACGCTGCTCCTCCCGCTCAGGGCGCGGCCGCTGGTGATCGCAGAGGGTAGAGGAGCAGGGAGAATCAGCAAAGGACCTTACCTTGCTTGCTTAACCCATCTGTGCACCTGCGTCCGCGCCCAAAACCTGCTGCCATGCCAGCTCCTGATCCCGCTACTAAGTTTCCCCTGCCACACTATGACCGGTTGTGTTTTCTGAAAAACATCATCCAGAACCCGAACATCATCGTCGGGGACTATACCTACTACGATGACTTTGCCACGGTGGATAACTTCGAGAAAAACGTCAAGTATCATTTTGACTTTGTGGGCGATAAGCTGGTCATCGGTAAGTTTTGCATGATCGCTTCAGGGGCAACGTTCATTATGAACGGTGCCAATCACCTCACCGATGCGCTTTCTACATATCCCTTCGCCATTTTCGGGGGCGACTGGGCGGGGGCCATGGAAGGACGAACGTATCCGCAGAAAGGCGACCTCGTGATCGGGAATGACGTCTGGATTGGTTACAATGCCACCATTATGGCGGGGGTGACGATCGGAGACGGCGCCATCATTGCCACCAACGCTACGGTAGTGAAGGATGTGCCCCCCTACGCCGTGGTCGGGGGGAACCCGGCCCGGGTTATTCGTTACCGCTTTTCGGAAGAGGTGATCAACGAATTGCTGGAGCTCCGCTGGTGGGACCAGGACATTGAATGGATCACGGCCAACGTCCGGGCGCTTACGGGGAATACCCTCAGGGACCTGCGCCGCCAGCCGTGATTTGCCTTCCGTAAGCGCATCAATTATCCGGAATTTAAGCGGGTTTAAACAGCTTTTTCGGGTTGCGGATTACAAAACAAGGATTATTAGTTACTATTTTTTGCAGATTATAATTTGGTTTGTATCCAGGTCTTTTCCTACTTTGTCTGAAATTGCACGTAAGGCTTAATTAAGCCCCTCAACGCACTGTTATTGGATTTACTCACTAGTTCAAACTTTACTACCACTACTTTTTCCGGAGCTACCGGAAGAAGAAATCATACTACCGTTGGCTAAATCACAACTACGTGTTTAGCCCGGGAACTTTAAACTTTTTCAACTCCATTTTCGATCATGAAGCACACATTTATTTTGATGCGTGGGAGCGTAACGGCCCTTTTGCTGTTACTATTCTGCGCGGTGGCTACCGCCCAAACCACCGTATCCGGCACCCTGACGGATGAACAATCCGGCGACCCGTTAATCGGCGCCAGTGTTCTGATAAAAGGGACGACCTCGGGTACCGTTACCGATTTTGATGGTAAATATTCACTACAGGCCAACAATGGCGACATTCTGGTCGTGTCTTACACTGGCTATACGACGCAGGAGATTACCGTTGGTCCTGATGCTGATTACTCGCTGGCCATGGCCAGTGGTGAATTGCTGGATGAGGTTGTCGTAGTTGCCTACGGCAAGCAGAAAAAGGCGACCGTCACCGGTGCCGTGGTAGGTGTGGAAGGCGGTGCCTTGCAACAGTCTCCTTCGGTTAACCTCGGAGCTTCCCTGGCCGGGCGGCTGCCCGGCGTGGTGGTCATCCAGCCCAGCGGAGAGCCGGGTAACGACAACGCCCTGATTAACATCCGTGGCCAGAACACCCTGGGGAACAGCAGCCCGCTCATCGTTATTGACGGGGTGCCGGACCGTGCGGGGGGACTTGCGCGTCTGAGCCCGCAGGACATCGAGTCGATCTCCGTACTGAAGGACGCCTCGGCGGCCATTTACGGTGCCCGTGCTGCCAACGGTGCCATCCTGGTCACGACCAAGCGGGGTACCAGCGGTAAGCCTACCATCAGCTACGACTACAATCAGGGCTGGGCACAGCCAACGGTACTGCCCGAAATGTCCAGTGCCGTAGAGTACGCCAACATCATGAATGAACTGCCCATTTACCAGACGGTACCAGTGGACGAGTGGTCGGCAGCGTCTCAGGCAATCCGCACTACGGGTACCTACGACTCCCCAACGCCCGGCGTTGGTACCGTAAACGCCAACTTCAGCCCCGAGGCCGTACGGCTGCACGGCGAAGGCTCCGACCCCTGGGGGTACCCCGATACCGACTGGTTCGGAGACGCCTTCCGCACCTGGGCACCGCAGAGTATGCACAGCCTCTCCGTTCGTGGTGGTACGAAGGCTGTTCGGTACTTCTCTTCCCTCGGTTACACTAACCAGGAAGCTTTCTACAAAAACACCGCTACCAAGTACAAGCAGTACAATCTGCGGATTAACCTGGATGCCGACGTAAATGACTACATCACCACTTCTCTGGGCATCACTGCCCGCCGCGAAGACCGTCGTTACCCAACGCAGAGTGCCGGTTCTATCTTCCGGATGCTGATGCGGGGGCGGCCTACCGAGCCGGAAGTATGGCCAAACGGATTGCCGGGACCGGACATCGAAAACGGTCAGAACCCTTACGTAATTACCACTAACGCCACCGGTTACGACGAGAGTCCTACCGATTACCTGCAGGCCAACGGCTCGGTAACGCTCCGTACGCCGGCAATCCCCGGTCTCGCCCTGACGCTTTCCGGCTCTGCTGACAATAGCAACAACAAACGCCGGGTATGGGAAACGCCCTGGACCCTGTACTACTGGGACCGGGTGTCTTACGAAGCAGATGGCGTAACGCCCCTGCTGGAAGGTGCCGTTCGCTCTAATTTCCGCGATCCGCGCCTCCGCCAATCTAACTTCTCTACCCTCAATACCAACCTCTCCAGCCGCCTGAACTACGATACCAAAATCGGCGGTAACAACCTGGGCCTGATGGTAGGGGTAACCCGGGAGACCTTCTCCGGAGAAGGCTTCTCTGCTTTCCGCCGTAACTACATCTCTACGGCAGTAGACCAGCTGTTCGCCGGTGGTACCATCGGACAGGAAACCGGAGGTTCCGGCTACAACCGGGCCCGCCTCGGTTACTATGGTCGTGCGCAGTACGACTATAAAGAAAAGTACTTGCTGGAATTCATCTTCCGCTACGACGGTTCTTACATCTTCCCTGAGCAGGACCGCTTCGGTTTCTTCCCCGGCGTACTGGCGGGCTGGAACATCACGAACGAGGATTTCTTCAATGTGTCCGGTGTTGACTTCCTGAAACTGCGGGCCAGCTACGGCCAGATGGGTAACGACCAGGTATTCTTCCAGGGCCAGTTGCAGGAATTCGCTTACCTGTCTACCTACGGCTTCGGGGAGTACCCGATCAACAGTGTGGTGGAAACGACGCTGCGGGAAGAACTGTTAGCCAACCCCAGCTTTACCTGGGAACGGGCCAATAACCTCAACTTCGGTATTGACGCCATCCTGTTCAACAACCGGATTGACATGACGCTGGAATACTTCTACAATAAGCGGGATCAGATCCTGATTCAATTGACGGGATCAACACCGGCGTCTTCCGGCATCAACAGCCTCTTACCACCCGTTAACGCTGGTGAAGTAGAAAACAAAGGCTTCGAGTTCAACCTTGGCTACAACGGTAAAGCAGGCAATGCTTTCCAGTGGCGGGTAGGGGTTAACGGCGGCTACGCGAAGAACAAGGTGATCTTCATGGACGAAATCCCCGGGGCACCGGAGTACCAGCTGCAGGAGGGTAAGCCCATCGGTGCCTACCTCGTGTACGAGGCCGACGGCGTATTCCTGAACCAGGCGGAGATTGACGCTGAAAACCTCGATTACAGCTCCGTCACGAGCCGTTTGCTGCCCGGTGACCTGAAGTTCAAGGACATCAACGGTGACGGCAAAATTGACGGCGATGACCGGGTCCGGATTGACGACAACGGTACGCCTACCTTCAACTTTGGTGCCAACCTGACGGCCAGCTACCAGGGCTTTGACGTTACGGCACTCATCCAGGGAGCAACGGGGTCTTCCCTGCGCGTCCAGACGGAATCTGGCGACATCGGTAACTACCTGAAATGGAGCCATGACAACCGCTGGAGCATCGATAACCCCAGCTCAGAGCACCCACGTCTGGCCAGTCGTGGAGACACCTACTACACTGGTGGCAACTACGGTAACAATACGTACAACCTGTTCAGCAAGAACTACGTACGGTTGAAGAACCTCGAAATCGGCTACACCTTGCCGGACGCCATTACGGATCGTTTCAACATCGGCAGCCTTCGTGCTTACGTCAACGGTCTTAACCTGATTACTTTTGACAGCCTCGATTTCTTTGATCCTGAATCTACCGTCGGTAGTGGGGTATACTACCCGCAAACCCGGATCATTAACCTGGGTGTCAATCTAACCTTCTAAACCAATTCGGCACTTGTCCGTTGCTAATCCATGCGGGTTTTCATACCTTTAGTGTTGTAACGGCCAAGTGCCATTTTGAAACTATCACTTTTATATCATGCAAAAAATTAAATTCATTCTGCTGAGGACAACTGCTGCTGCAGCGGTATTTCTGCTGCTGCTGACGGGCTGTAAGCAGGACTTCCTCAATACGGAGCCCCTGGACAGTATCTCCAGCGAAGCTACCTGGGCTGATGGTCCGTTGTCTCAGGCCTTTATCTTCAACGTCTACTCCTTCCTGGGGTACGGTGGCTACGAAGAGCAGGCCCTGGCCTCCATTACGGACGAAGCCATGTTCACGCACGCTGGCCGTAACATCAACACGTTTACCGAGGGTACGGAAGACCCGACGAATACGGGGTGGATGAGCGGTACCTACCAGTGGGACAATATGTACCTGGCTATCCGCCAGGCCAACGTCGCCATTGACCGGCTGCCGACGGCGACCTTCACCGACACGGAGTTACGGGATCGTCTGCTGGGCGAAGCTCACTTTCTTCGTGCTTACTACTACCACCAGTTAGCTCGTTTCTACGGTGGTGTCCCCCTGATTGATCGCCCTTACGGTCTTGACGAAGATTACTCCGTTGCCCGGAATACCTGGGCGGAAACTGTAGACTTCATTGTTGCTGACCTGGACATGGCTGCCTCCTTGCTGGACGGAAAGCCGGAAACGCCCGGCCGGGCTACCAAACTGGCCGCGCAGGCGCTGAAGTCAAGAATCCTGCTGTACGATGCTTCTGATGTTCACCAATCTGAATTGGTGTCCGGCATCTTCTCCGGGTATTCCAATCTGGACCTGGTGGCGTCTCCCTCCGGAGACCGCGCCGCCAAGTGGCGCGCCGCACGCGATGCCGCCAAAGCAGTCGTGGATGCCGCTTCCGGCTACAAGCTTGACCTGAGCAGCCCGGTATCTGCCGAAGAAGGTATGCAGAACTACATCTCCATTGCCATGGGGGGAGGAAGCGCCGTTGGCGATGCTTCCGCCGCCATTGAATTGATCTTTCAGCGTACGGCTACTCCGCTCTACACCGTAGAAGATAACTGGCCGCTGGGTGGTTTGCACCACGGTATCAATAATGGTCCTAACGGCTACCACAACTGGGCGGGTAACACCCCGATTCAGCAGATGGTGGACGATTACGAGATGATGGATGGCTCTACTTTCGACTGGGATAACCCCGACCACGCCAGTGCCCCGTACGTTGATCGGGATCCACGTTTCTACGCTTCAGTCATGTACGACGGTGCCGGTTGGAAACCACGGCCATCTGACGTAGTTGGGATTGACCCCGTAGACCAGATTCAGACCGGTTACTACGACGACGGTAATGGTGGTACGATCAACGGAGTGGATACCCGGGAGTCTTCCATTGAGAACTGGAACGGCAGCCGTACCCACTACTACCACCGTAAGTTCATCGATCCGGATCCCGCCCTGCAGGATAACCAGTCCAGCGCCCAGGTAATCCCCTGGCCATTTATCCGGTACACGGAGGCCGTACTCAACTACGTGGAAGCTAGCATCGAGCTGGGCGAGGAAGACGTCGCCCGCGACTGGCTGAGCAGAATCCGTTACCGCGTCGGCATGCCAGCCGTAACGGACACGGGCGACGCGCTGAAAGAACGCTACCGCAACGAGCGCCGGATCGAACTGGCCTACGAGGAACATCGCTACCACGATGCCCGCCGTTGGTTGATCGCAGAAGAGACGCTGGGACAGATTGTGCAAACGATCGATATCCGGGCCACCCTTAAGCCAGGGGCGACCCCGCACGTTCCTTACCGTTACGACACGGACGTGTACGACTACACTTATACCGTAGTGGAAAATACGGAGAACGAAACCCGGACCTGGGATAACAAGATGTTCTACCGCCCGATTACCCGGGACGAAATTAACCGGAACAACTTGCTGGTTCAAAACCCACTGTACTAGCGAAGTAACTACCCGCTGGCTGTTTGTCGTGCCTCGGGCACCGGCCAAGCGGCCATCTGACTATGCCTGATCCATTTCGTGGAGGCAGAAGTAAAGATTAACCCGCCAGCTTCCTGCGAAGCTGGCGGGTTTTCTTATTTTGCCGCTACCGTAACTTACCGCGGTACCTATCCATCGACATGCCACCATTTCTCCGCCGTTTTGTCTTCCTGTTTGTGTTGTTCAGTCTGCTTCGTTGTACTGACTCCGCACCTGCGTCCGCGCCCGTAACGGTAACGCCGGCCGGCAACACGCTTTTTACCCTGCTTGACGCGACCGAAACCGGAATCGGTTTTGAGAATGCGCTGACGGAAGGCCCGAATACCAATATTCTGGTCTACGAATACTTCTACAATGGCGGTGGCGTTGCGGCGGGTGACCTCAACGGCGACGGAAATACGGACCTGTATTTTGTCGCTAATATGGGAGACAACCAGCTTTACCTCAATCAGGGTAACTTACAATTCAAGGAAGTAACGGCCACCAGCGGAGCGGGCGGACGGCCGGGGCCCTGGAAAACGGGGGTGACCTTTGCCGACGTAAACGCCGATGGTAAACTCGATATCCATCTCTGTTATTCCGGGGCGCTGCCGGCGGCAAAGCGGACCAACCAGCTGTTCATCAACCAGGGGAACGACGAAAACGGTATCCCACAGTTCCGGGACGAAGCCGCCGCTTACGGCCTGGCCAGCCCGGCCTTTAGCAATCAATTATACTTCTTTGATTATGACCTGGACGGGGACCTGGACGGCTTGCTGCTGAACCACAACCCTAAGTCCCTGCCGGTCCTGAACGCCGGGAAAACCAGGGAAATGCTGCAAACGGCCGATCCTGAACGGGGGCTGCGCCTTTACCAAAACAACGGGGGTAATTTTGAGGACGTTACGGAAGCCGCAGGCATCAGTGGCTCCTCCCTCAGCTACGGCCTGGGCCTGGCGATTGCGGATTTGGACCAGGACGGGGACCCGGACTTTTACGTCTCTAATGACTACGAAGTACCAGATTACCTCTACTACAACAACGGCGACGGTACCTTTACCGACCGCCTGGGCGAACAACTGGGCCACACCAGCCACTTCTCGATGGGTAGTGATATCGGGGACATCAATAATGACGGCTACCTGGACATCTATACCCTCGACATGCTACCGGCCGACAACCGTCGCCAGAAGCTGTTGATGCCCGATGACAACCGCTCAAAACTGGACCTCAACCTGGCCAGTGGCTTTCATCATCAGACCATGCGGAATATGCTGCACCTGAACCAGGGCAACGGGGCTTTTGCGGAGATCGGACGGTTGGCCGGGGTAGCCATGACGGACTGGAGCTGGTCCGCCCTGCTTGCCGATTTTGATAACGATGGCTGGCAAGACCTGCACGTTACCAACGGTTACCTGAAGGACTATACCAACATGGACTTCATCAGTTTCATGGAAGATTTCGTTGCTGAAAAAGGACGCTTGCAGCGTGCTGATCTCCGGAGCATCCTGGAAAGAATGCCAGCCTCGAATATTAACAATTTCGCCTTTGCGAATAAGTGGGACAACACCTTCGTCGACAGGACCAGGGAATGGGGCCTGGCCCGCCCCTCCAACAGTAACGGAGCGGTTTATGCCGACCTGGACAACGACGGGGACCTTGATCTGGTGGTGAACAATGTG
>JAUIIF010000839.1 GCA_030431945.1 Bacteroidia bacterium
CAGGACGTTAAACCCCATTTTTGCCAAGTCGGCCACCCAGGGTAAGTACACTTCCTTACAGCTGCCCACGCCGTGGAGCATTATGAGATTGGCCTTCGCTGCGGCGGTGGCCGGGACGTAAAGTGCATCGAGCGGAATGTCATCCGCTACCCGAAAGAGGAAGTGTTCGTAGGGCAGGCCGTAGGCCGCCGGGGTGGTGTCGGAGGTGCGATGGCCGGGTTGTAACAGGGTGTACGGCAGCACAAAAGTGGCCAGCACGTAGCCCAATGCTCCGACAATCAGCAGGAGCGCGCAAATAGTAAGGAGAAAAGTAGTCAACATCTGGGCGTAAAGATCAGTATTTTATGAGCGGCTTGCCGGTTGAGTATAACGAAATGCGCGGCCAGTCCTGAAATCAGACCTTTGTTAAAGGCCGGAGGTCCGATTTCCGTAGCGGGCGGGGCTTGCCCCTCGTATTAGTTGGGCAAATTGTTGTACAAAAGCTTACAGGTTGGCAGCTCGGGGATAAAGCCAACCGTCAACCTTCCCCAGGGGTGTCATGGTGGCAGGCCGTAAATAGGAAAAGCGAAAGCAACCAAAGAGAAGCATTGTTTTGCCTGGCCTGATAACGGCCACTGCACCCGCGTTCGCGCCTCAAATAATGTCAAAAACCATGGGGTTGATGAGTCGGGAGGCTTTATCCCCGGGGCACTGGGCCTTTATTTCAGTAAAAATGAACAAGTCCCCCGGCGTAGCCTGATTAATTAACTGCTGGGTGGCGCCACTGAATTTTGCGCCGGAATTCGTTTCCCTGCTCCGCTCAGCGGCTGCGGAAATCCGTTCTATCCGGAACCCCTTGATGACGCACCTCACCTCGAAGTCGAAATTGGGGATCATTGATACCAGGCCCCGCTGTGCTTTAAATTCTCCTACGGACATGGTTCCGGAGGAGGCCAGCCCCAGACTGGCCGTCGGATCGGGCAGGATCTTAGTCCGGAAGGTGAACTCATTAAGCAGTTTACCCTGGTGAAGGACCTTGACTTCCTGGCGCCCGGTCGCTGCAACCTTCAGGACGTAATTTTTTTCGTACTGGCTGATGTAGCCCGGAGGAGAAGCGATCAGCACCAGGTCGTTAAAGTCAGTGCCGTTGTAGCGCAGGTCAAGTGGGTTGTCGATCCCGACGTAGGCTACGTTCATTTTACTGGCCGTAAGGTGGACGACAGGTTCCGGTTCCAGAATGACGGGGGGGAGTGCGGGCGGCTGCGCCCGCGCCCGCTGGTCAGCTAATTGATCACAGGCACTGCCCGCTATCATCAGGGAAAGGATTACTGCGAAATGCCAGATACGCATGAATAAAGGAATTACTACCCCTCAAGATATGCTACATTGGCCGGCGAAAAAAAAACCGGAGCTCGCCTGGCGGCAAACTCCGGAAATTATGTGAAGTAGGTTGAATCTTTCGGGTATTGGACGGCCGGCTACCGGAAAAGTCACTTTGTGGCTATGGAAAATTGGTCGCCTATCGTCCTTGGTTTGTCGATCAGCTTGTATAATCGACGCATTTATTCCCCACCTTCGTCACCCATTCACTTTATCCGGACCCATGCGAAACTTAATTTTCCTTCTCTTCTTACTGCCGCTGACCCTGTCCAGCCAGCAGGAAGTTTTTAAAAATTGGCAAACCACCGGCGTGTTGCGTCCCGACGGGACCCTGGAATTGCAGGATAACATTTCCGCTTATGCCAG
>JAUIIF010000840.1 GCA_030431945.1 Bacteroidia bacterium
GGAAATCCTCGTCATTGGCCCGGGCAACCGACTGCTCTGGCGAGGAGAACTTTCGCTCCGTGGCCCCGGACCGTATTCCGAAAAAGTCAACCTGCCGGAATTGCCCTACGGCGCCAAGATGGAGCTCGTCGTCAAGGCCGGGAATAAGGTGGTCGCCAAGTATGGCTTGCAGTAAACGGGCGTTAAGACTTTTTGAGCTGAGTTGTTGCTGACGGCTCGTTCGTCCACAAAGATCAATGGCAAACAAGTGGGCAGCGTCCGCTGAATCACCCGACGGTCTGCTGGCCGGAAGGCCCACTACCGCAGCCCGGCACCTGCGGCCGCGCCCCTGTTGCCCGGCACCTGCTAGTTAAGTCGCCAGAAATAGGGCGTGAAGAGGACGAGGACCGTGAAAATTTCCAGCCGGCCAATGATCATGACAAAGCTCAGGAACACTTTTACGTGGGCGGGTAACCAGGCAAAATTATCAACCGGGCCTACGCCGCCGATACCGGGGCCGACGTTGCCAAGGCTCGTTGCCATGGCACCGATGGCCGTCATAAAGTCAAGCCCCATGGCGGCCAGGATGATGGAGCCAAAGACAAAGATGAGAAGGTAGAGCAGCAGGAAATTAAAGATGTGCGTAATGATGCGGCCCGGCACCACCTCCCCGTTCAGGCGGAGGGGGACAATAGCGGAAGGGTGGACAATTCGTTTGAACTCGAGGTAGCTGTTCTTGAAAAAGACCAGGTGCCGGATAAGCTTGATGCCTCCGGACGTTGATCCGGCGCAGGCACCCAGGGAAAGGAGTACAAAAAAGAGTAAGGTGAGGTTGGTGCCCCAGCTGGTGTAATCCGCCGAAACAAAACCCGTGGTGGTAATGAGGCTGACAATCTGGAAAAGGCTATCGCGGAAAGCCTGTTCGAAGTCCGTAGCTCCGGTGGCAAAGTACACTTGTACGGAACAGAACAGGGCCAGGACGACGACGACCCCAACGTAGGCTTTGAGTTCGTCACTGCGCCAGACTTCTGACCAGCGCCGCTTTAAACTGAGGTAAAGGACCGTGTAGTTCACTCCCGCCAGAAACATGAAGAAGATGAGCAGGTACTGGATGGACGGACCAAAAGCCGCTGCACTGGCATTGCGGGTACTGAAACCACCGGTAGCCATGGTGGTCAGGGCGTGGTTAACGGCTTCGTAGGGAGACATTCCAAAAAGTACCAGAAGTACACCGAGGGTAAGGGTGAGCCCCACGTAAATAAACCACAGCCGTTTGGCCGTTTCACTAATGCGGGGGTGGAGCTTGTCGGAGGTTGGCCCGGGGGCCTCGGCGGCAAAAAGCTCAATGCCTCCGATGCCCAGCAGAGGGAAGATCGCGACGGTAAGTACGATGATGCCCATACCCCCGATCCATTGGGTGAGGCTGCGCCAGTAGAGTAGCCCCCGGGGCTGTACTTCAATATCGGTCAGGATGGAAGCACCGGTAGTTGTCATACCGGAAACGGTTTCAAACAAGGCGTCGTGGACGGAGGGAATCATTCCACTGTAGAGATAGGGCAGCATGCCGGAGAGGACCATGGCCAGCCAGCTCAGGGCCACGATCAGGTAGCCCTCCCGCTTACGAATCGGGATGCCTTTGGGGCTTTTTATCCCGAAAAACAGGGCGGCGCCTACGCCGATGCTGGTAAGTCCGGCCAGAAACAATGGCCACCAGTCTTCTCCGAAAGAAAGACTGAAGGGA
>JAUIIF010000142.1 GCA_030431945.1 Bacteroidia bacterium
GTAGCGCCGCATAAACCACTCGCCGGAAAACAGCGCCAGCAGCAGGAAAAAGATCCACTTCAGGTGGACGACGGACCGGGTGTTTACCGTCTCAAACAGTACGGGCTTCACCGTACCCCCTGCTTCCAGGCGGGCCGGCAGGCCCGCCAAATCTGCCGGAAAGAGCAACTCCCCCCCAAAACGGTCGCTCAACTGACGGAGCAGGCCATGATCTGCTTCGAGGGCATAGCGTTCTATTTCGACGGCCTGGACGCTGAAGCGTCCGTCAAAATTCAGGGTTTCATTTCCCGTATTGGTCGTTGCCCGGTAGCGATAGTTGCCCACGGGCAGGGTGCCGGCATTGAGGGTATAGGCGTTAGTCGTCCGGGTGAAGGCGAAGGGGTACTCCCGGCCCTCCGGGCCGGTGATCATGACCGTAGCCTCCGGGTCATTAACCAATTCGTAATTGCTGTTGTACAACTCTCCGTCCAGGATTACCGGCTCGTTTTCATCAAAGATATTGGCGGGCAGGCTTACGCGAAAGCGACGTTTGTCATCCTGAACGGTCAGGTACTGCGACAACTGACTCATCAGTTCATCAAAATGCGCGTGGTTGCCGTACTCCAGAAAATCGAAGAGGCGCCATTGCCACAAGCCACTACCGGCCAGTACCGCGGTGCGGACACCCCGGCTTTCCCCCACCACCAGCAGCGGAAACTCCGTATCTACCCGCCCGATCCGCTGTCGCAGAACGGGGTTTGCACCTGGCCCGACCACAAATTCTCCGAATGGTGCGGTCAGGGGCGGGAATTTTGGCAACGCCTGGCGCAAGTCTTCGCTAATGGTAAAAAGGTTAAAACCTGCCACCGGCCGGGCGCTGACGTTGTTCCCGTTGGTTCCGGGCGGAGCGGTAAAGCTCAGCAGGTCCTGCGCGGCATTTACGTCCCGTGCCGGAGCTTCCGCCCCGAGGATGAATAAGGTGGGCACCTTTGCCTGCTGCAGCTGATCGAGCAGGCTGCTTACTGGTTTCTTAACCGAGGGGAGCTGGTGCAGTACCACCAGATCGTAGTCGCTGACCTTGCCGGTAAACTTGGCGGCGTAGCTGATTTCGACCTCGTTATTCTGCCCGGCAGCCAGTGCCTGACGCATGGCCGTCAGGTCCGGATGGGGCGCAGCGGCCAGCAGGAGGATTTTTTGCCGTGCATCCAGCACGTCCACAAAAATGTCCCGGCGGTTATTGGCCGTGCTTACTTCCTCGCCAATGGAGCTCAGGCTGATCCGGTAACGTTGGACACCCGCCACGTCTGCATCCAGCACTACCTCCCTGGTCGTGAAGAAGTCATTCTGATCCACGGTGATGGAGGACGTGTGCAAAGTGGTGCTTCCTCCTCCGTCCGTGATGCGGCTTACGGTCAGCCGCGTATTCGTTCCCGCAGCGTTGCGGGCACTCACGTCAATCTGAATGGAAAAGCGGTCGTTCAGGTAGGCAATTTTATTGTGAAACACCCGGCGCACGAGCAGGTCCCGGCGTTGGGTAGTGTCTCCGAGGCCGACGGTGAATACCGGAGCTTTGAGTTGAAAATTCCGGTAGGCCGGGTTGGTCCCTTCGTTATAAATTCCGTCCGTTGCCAGCACCACCGCGCCGAGGTTTTGGGAGCCGTACACATCGCTGATTTCCGTCAGGACGGCATCGAGGTTGGTTCTTTTATCCGTAAACCGGAGTGGGCCTTCCGGCTTCACCCGGTCGCCGAAAGTGTAGTCTACTACCTGGTATTTTTCGGAGAGGGCGGATTTGAGGGCCGCCCACTGGGCGGCGTAGGCGGTGGTGTCTGTTTCCAGGCCCACTGATTCACTTACGTCCTGCGCCAGTACCACCACCGGCTCCTGGCGGTCCGTTTGCAAATAACGCAGCAAGGGGGAAAGTAATAATGCGGCCAACAGACTGTAGCCCAGCCAGCGCAGCAGCCCCATACCCCATACCAACGCCCGGGGCTGGTCCTTAAACGTCCGCTCCCGGAAGTATAGCAACAGTGCAATAACCAGACCCGCCAAGGCGCAAAGTATCAGAAACCAGGCGGGGTATTCAAAAGTAATGTTCTGCATTGGGGGCTTTCTGAGTCGCTAAGGTACTGTAACGTTTGAGATCCGGAATGATTGTAGCTCTTTTATGCCTAAGTCAAAGTACCTGAGGCTGTTTCACCAGCCCTTTCGCTTCACGGTTCTCTGACGTGGTTCTGCCGGCCAGGACCAAAGGTCGCCCTCCGGGAGCAATTGGTGTGGAGGTAACGCCGACGCTACTTCGGCTAAAAAGAAGGGATACCTGGCTCGGAACCCAGGTAATTTTCGCCACGCTGCTTTTGCCGTGCGGGGCAAAAAATCCCAAGCATTACATTTTCACCGCTGGCAACCCGCATCGGGTATACGTTTTTGCCTCCTCAGACAACACGGAAGCAGTAGGCTGATCTTCCTCGCTCACTCCGGTCAGGTGTTGCGTATCCGACAAGCAGGCCATAGCGATAATAACGGGTAACGGCCAACTTACTCCACGAATTTGTACCCCACACCCCGCACGCTCAGGAAGTACTCCGGGTGTTTGGGGTCTTGCTCAAAGTACTTCCGGAAGGATAGAATGAAGTTGTCAATTGTTCGGGTACTGGGGTAAACGTCATACCCCCAGACGGACTGCAGGATTTGCTGCCGGCTGACGACTTCGCCCCGCCGCTCCGTCAGTAGCTTTAGCAACATCGCTTCCTTTTTGGTGAGGGTAAAGCTTCCCTGGTTCCCTTCAGCTTCGTAGGTCGCAAAGTTTACCTTATTGTCACCGAAAACGAAGAGATTGGGTTGTACCTCCGGGTTTTTGCTGGTTCGCTCAATGAGCCGGCGTACCCGCAGCAGTAGCTCCTCGAAAACAAATGGTTTGGTGAGGTAGTCATCCGCTCCTTTTTTCAGGCCCTGAATACGGTCTGCCGCCTGGTCTTTGGCCGTCAGGAAGATGATCGGCGTTTCCCGGTCCGTCAACCGAATCTGCTCCACTACCTGAAACCCGTTTACTTCCGGCAGCATAACGTCAACGACCATTACGTCAAAATGCTGTTCCTGGCTATGCTTGAGGGCCTTACGGCCATCTGCCGCAGTCACCACTTCGAAGCCTTCGATTTCCAAATTGAGTTTAACGGTCTCACGAATATTTTCTTCATCTTCGACCAGCAGTACGCGGAGCATGGTTAGCAACTTTTAGTAATAAGTATAATGGCTACATACGAAGCCTGCCTTTGGTTCTTGCCGGCCGGAAATTGTGACGTTGTTGTGTGTTTTGCTACCGCCGGCAAGAACAGCCTTTATCCGGCCAATCCGTAAAAGTTAATTATCACGGAGTGGCCGAACCGACTATCCGCTATTCCACGAGTGGTGGGCCCGACGGGCGAGGCAGACTACACAATGCCCAAGGAGCAACTGTAGATAAAGGCAGGGGGAAGATTTGCTATGGTAAAACTAACGGAGACCCGGTGAAAGTAATCTTTCAGCAATCCATAATCCTGCAGGGCATACTGGTACTGTAAAAACTGCCCTTCGGGCCGGAGGACCAGTTGTGCCTGGCGCAAAATCCGCTCTTTGGTCGCCTTATCGATCATTGATAATGGCAGGCTGGAAACAACGTAATCAACGGAGCCGGCGGCAAAGAATTCCGTCAGGCGCTCCGCGCCGATGCCCAGCACCCGTAACCGTGGCTCCTGAATTTGGTTAAGCTTTACGACAAAAGCATCATTAATTTCAAAAGCCGTAATCTGGCTTTCCCCGTGAACCTTCTCCAGGATGGCCCTGGTGACGCAGCCATCCCCGGGCCCGAGTTCAACAATGACCAACGGGCGGTTGGTCGGCAATGGGTCTACCAGTTTATTTACTAGTGCGGGAGATGAAGCAGCAATGGACCCGGTCGTACGAAAGTTCCTGAGTGCTTCCCGAAAAAAAGACCACTTTTTCATGTATCTGGTTGAATATAGCACGTAAGGTAAGCAAAAGAAGTCATCGGCTTTAATCCAATAAGTGCTCCAGCAGCAACTCCAACTCCTGCCCGATCGTATTGGCGGGGTCCTTGCGCCCCGCGCGGGCGTACCAGTACGCAGCATTCCCCTGGTCGCCTTCCATGCGGTGCAGCAAGGCATGAATCCAGGCGGCTTCCTGACCGGGAGCCTGGTCAATAAGGTCATGCGCTGCTTGCCAGTTACGGTTTTTCAGCCACCAAAGAGCGGCAATTTCCGTTGAGCAGCCTGCGGGGGGAGCTGGCGCTGCCAGGGATCTTTCAAAATCAATTTGTTGCAAGGGGAAGGGGTTTGTTGGGATACTGAAGCCGGAGTGGTCCAGGTATAATGTAGCCAGGTTTGTGCCTGCGAAGATAGCAGACTTCTGCCATTGTTACGCGCTCCAGAACAATCAGGGGAACAACGCAGGCAAGGATTACCTCCTTTTCGCCGGCACCACCAGGTCAATTCTACGCTTGCTCGTTAGCGGAGGCGTGACGCAGGAGCTGACGCCTCCGCCGGAAAAGTGTTTTCCCCACCACCAAGCCCCCCGGCGGATGCCCCAGCTCTTTCCTTTCGTTTCGGCCGCCCGGCCAATACTTTGCCGGCTGAACCGGCAATAGTCTTACCACAGTTGTTTTCTGATCATACAGACGACGCCCCCCGAAGATCCTGGCCGGCAGAAAATTACGCCTCGTACTTAAGCAACTCCTCTAAACGGTTTCCGCGGCTTCCCTTGACAAAAACCGTCTTACCGTCCCAGTCCTGACGCCAGAACCACGCGGCCAGGGCTTCACTATCGGCGAACCAGGGCCGGTCAAATTCCTCGGCCACCGCTTTCATGGCTCCGCCAACCAGCACCACCGAACGGGCAATCTGCCCCGCCCGCAGGGCGATTTTCCGGTGTGCCGCCGGCCCTGCGTCCCCCAGTTCCAGCATTTCCCCCAGGATGGCTACCGCCTTGCCGGGGGCATAGTCCTGCCCAAAAGCCGTCAGTGCGGCTTCCATACTACTGGGGTTGGCGTTATAAGCATCCCAGTAAAAATGCACCCCACCGTGCGTTAAGTGCTGGCTGCGGTGATTGGCCGGGCGGTAGGCAGACAAGGCAGCAGCGATCTCCACGCCCGGTACTTTAAAGTATTTGCCGACGGCAATGGCTGCCTTCACGTTCTGCAAATTATGTCTTCCGGCTAACGCCACTTTCGTCCGGATCAAGGTCCTGGCCTCATCCAGAAAGCCAACCTCTATTGCGGGGTGCAGGGCATACACCTTGGTTTCCATCCCCGGCTCATCGGGGCTTGGCGCTTCACTTTCCAGGTACGGTACCCGGCGCTCTACAACGCGGGACATTTCCGGCAGGAAATCTTCGTCCATATTGACAAAAATCACGCCCCGGTTAGCCGCCAGGTACTGGTACAGTTCCCCCTTTCCTTTTTTAACCCCCTCAATGCCGCCAAAGCCTTCCAGGTGCGCTTCACCGATGTTGGTTATCAATCCATGCGTAGGGCGGCCGATCTGACACAGCGCATCAATTTCTCCCTGGTGGTTCGCTCCCATTTCCAGAATCGTCATCTCCGTTCCCGGGGGCGTGGCCAGAATGGTGAGCGGCAGCCCGAGGTGGTTGTTGTAGTTGCCCGGGGTAACGTGTACCTGATAACGGCGGGACATGACCGCATAAATCAGGGCCTTAGTCGTTGTTTTCCCGTTGCTGCCCGTGATGGCCAGTACCGGCATTACCTCACGGCGGCGGCGTTCTGCCGCCAGCTGCTGCAGGGCCAGCAGGCTGTCGGCTACCAGCAGGTAGCGTTCGTCGCCACTAACCAGTACGTCGGCATCATCCACAATGGCGTAAGCTGCTCCACCGGCCAGGGCCGCCGCAGCAAAGCGGTTGCCATTCACCTGGGTGCCGGCCAGGGCGACAAATAAATCTCCGGCCGTCACTTTCCGGCTGTCAATACATACCCGCGGATGCCTTAGGTAAATATCGTATAATTCCGCTTCCGTAAGCTGGTCCATAGTTCTGGTTTGTGGAAGGCGTAAATGTAAGGAGTGTTGCGGAGTTGTCTGAAGTCGATTTTGGGTACAAAAAATCCCCGCCTGCCAAAAGCAAGCGGGGATTTTTCACCTGAGGGTTACGGTAGACCTAGCGACGGGCGCGACGACGCTTCTTAGGAGAAGCTCCGAAACGGTTTTGAGTACGACCGCCACGGGCTTCCTCACTACCCTCGCTGCCCATTTTAATCATGGCGCAACGGAAGCCGACGGTACGGCTGGATTTATCTTCGTCCATAAAGCGACGCGTGCCGGGGCTCAGCCAGTAGGCGCGGTCGGCCCAGCTACCACCTTTGTACACCCGGGCCTTATCGGAAATAAGGGTGTGGGTGTTGGTAGCGTACTTGGCCAGACTCTGCTCATCGCCGTCCAGGTAGTTGTACACGCGGCCGCGCTGGTAGTTGTCACGCTGGGCAGCGTCTTCATCCTTCACGTATTCGTAGCGAAGGCGACCGAGGCTGTCCTTTGGCAGTACTGATCCATCAACGGGGTCACGGGCCACATCCCGGAAATCGTTACCCCGGAAGGCATTGAGTTCGTGGTTTTCCACGTCGCTCAGATCCTGCGTCGTTAAGGGGCGGTACAAGTCGAGTACCCATTCGTTAACGTTACCGGCCATGTTGTAGAGACCGAAATCGTTCGGGTAGTTTTCCATGACCGGAGTAGTGATGGAAGAGCCGTCGTTTGGCTTACCGGCAATACCCATGTAGTCACCGCCACGCCGCTTGAAGTTGGCGTACATCTGGCCCTGGTACTTATCGTGGCGCTGGTAGCGCACGCTGGTACCACTCCAGGGATAGATCCGGCGATCGGTGTAGTTTTCGTCTTTTTCGTTAGCCTGCAGCCCCGGCAAAGCCAGTGCAGCGTACTCCCATTCTGCTTCGGTCGGCAGGCGGAATTCCGGCTGCAGGATACCGTCTTCGAGGCGTACGGCCCGTTCGCCGCCCGTGCGCAGGTCCTTCAGACCTTTACGGGGCTCCGTGTCGTACTGGCCGGCGAGGTAGGAATCAGAAATGAATACCTGATCGTCTTTGGCTTCCGGGCTTGGGTTAAGGATGCCCTTGTCAATGAGGATGGCTTCGTTCATCCGGTCCGTCCGCCAGCGGGCGAATTCCCGGGCCTGGCGCCAGGAAACACCGACCACGGGGTGATCCTTAGTTGCCGGGTGGCGGAGGTAATTTTGTACGTAAGGCTCATTGAAGGAGAGCTCGTCACGCCAGACCAGGGTATCCGGCAGGGCATTGACGTACACTTCGGGGTAAGATTCTCCGTAGGAAACCTGCGTCCACTCCAGGTAAAAGAGGTAATCGGCATTGCTCATTTCCGTCTGGTCCATAAAGAAAGAAGAGACCGTTACCCGCCGCGGGATGTTATCCCAGTCGTAAGGAACGTCTTCTTCCGTGAAGCCCATCACGAAGTTGCCACCGGGAATCAGGACCATGTTCGGAGGCGTCTCCTGGCCTTCGTATTCTGATTTGGTTTCAAAACCACCCCACTTGGTGTCGTTCATCTTCCAGCCAGTAGTGGCAGAGCGTTCGTTCTTGCCGCAGGAAGTGAGTATGACTGCCAGGCAAAGAAAGGGCAGCGCTTTAATCCAGTATTTCATAAAATCTGAGGTAAACCGAGTTGTTTCAGGAATTAGCGGCGGCAAATATACGTCGTAATAATGCAGTGCAAAGGGATGACGCCGCTCTCGATGAGTTAAACCGTGGAAAGCACCGGCCTATTGTGCGACAAATCTTAAAGTTTTTGAGAAAATAGCACTTCCTCCATCAGGAGCAACAATTTCAGCAAAGCGGGCGCGGACGCAGGTGCAATCGGCGTCCTTTACGAGCCAGGGCTGATCAGTTGGCCCTTTTGTTCCGTTCATCCTGCAGCTGACGCCGGAGTGATTGCTCCACCTCCAGGCGGCTTTTCCGGCTTTTCTCCAGTTCTGCCGCCGTTTTTTCCCGGGCCAGCCGGGCTTCTTTGCTTGAAGCCACGGCCACCCGCATCCGCGCCAGGGCAAACAGAAGCAACGCCAGCAGCAGGCCGATCAGCGACCAGAGGATCAGATTGTAAGTAGACTTCGTCAGGGACATCCCCAAAACACTAATGCTGTCTTTTTCTTCCGTCAGGTCAGCAACCAGGCGGTCACGCTCCGTAATTTCCGCAGCCTGACCGTCAAGCGCGCCCTTTTGTTCCGCCAGGGTGGCCGTCAAGCTTTCAATTTCTGCCGTGTAGCGCCGGATGGAATCCTGAACGTTGCCAATAAAAGCGTTCAGGAAATTTTGCCGGACGACCCGAAACGTCTGAAACTTATTGGATACCCGGACCATCTCATCAAACTGCTGCTGCAGGCTCAGGCTGTCCGCCTGCGCGGGGTTGCCCGGTTGAGCAGAAAGAGAAAAAGAAAAAAGGAAAAGCAAGGGAATTACGCGAAAAATCTTCATTGAGCCAGTTTAATTGGGGCAGTCCTGCCGGAAAACCATGACAACATCGTCTCCTGCACCGCAAAGAAAAGCCAACTGCAGGAGATAAAAGGTTAATTCTCCCGAATTTCTTCGGGAATTCTGTCCCCTACCCTATCCATTTTCAGGTCGGCACTAAGCTCCTTTCCCGGTCTAAACCGAGGTAATGCAGCCAACCAAAATCAGGTAAAAGTCCGCCCCTCCGCAGATAAAATTGCCTTAATAAACCAATAACGACCTCCCCCCTCCTCAAGGCTAGACTGCGTCTTATGTGATTTTCCGTGATTTTCGCGCCTTCCTTGTTTTCCGTGCCTTCCGTGTTGTCCGTGCCTTCCGTGTTGTCCGTGTTGTCCGTGCCCTCCGCGCTCCCCAACCATCCAACACAACCAAAACCTAGGGGGCAAGCCCCCTCGCTACGAGAGACGGACCTCCGGTCCTGGCCAAAACCTCTTTCCAAAATATACCCCTTCTCTCCAGGCAGACCCCTGATACCATAACAATTAACTCTGTGTTTTCCGTGCCTTCCGTGCCTTCCGTGTCTTCCGTGTCTTCCGTGTCTTCCGTGCTTTCCGTGTTCCCCAACCATCCAACACAACCAAAACCTAGGGGGCAAGCCCCCTCGCTACGAGAGACGGACCTCCGGTCCTGGCCAAAACCTCTTTCAAAATA
>JAUIIF010000841.1 GCA_030431945.1 Bacteroidia bacterium
TGGTGGCGAAGGAATACTACTGAAACTAATGAACGTTTTCCGGTCATTTGCCAGGGATCAAAAAATTGAAAAAATTGAATGGATTGTCCATGCCGTTGATTGTCCACGCCCCAACCCGAAATTGCGGAGAATTCTGGAGTTGAAGGGGTTCATAATTGCGAATGATCCGGTAGATGGACTTGTTTACTATCAACAGGAAGTACGGTCCTGCTAATTTGCAGCACGCCCCCCTTCCCAATGATTACTGGTAGAGGACAACTCTTCCCTTTCCGGGCAGCTGAATGTACGTTCTTTTCCGGGCGGGACCGAATTACCTCACTAAACGAATAAACCTACTTCCGCCACCGCAGCCCATTCACATTTCCTGCCACCTCTTTTCCTTTCTCCAGGCCCCGTGCATTGTCCTGCGGGGTATGGATGCCGCCGTAAAAACGGGAGTCGGCCGTTTCCAGGGCAACGTCCCAAAACCGGGTAAAAGACCGCTCCTTCCAGCCGGTGGCGCGTTCTTCATCGTAGGGTCGGCCCAGGTGGCTGCGATCGGTGAAATTGAACGCCGGTCCGTGGAGGTCCTCCAGTACGCCGGCAGCCGAGGCGGCCTGAATGGCGTGACCGCTGGGGAAAGCCGGAAACGGCGGGTCCGGCCAGAAGCTTTCCCATTCCTGGTCAATGAAGGCGGGGATGAAAGTATTTGGCCGTTCGCTGAAGAACTGGTACTTCCACCGCCAGCACAGAATGAAGGCATCAGCCACCGCCATTCCTACACGGGCGTAGGTTTCCGCCTGGGTGATGAGGTCCGCCTTTCTGGCGGCGAGTACCATACTGGCGATGTAGTACGAATGGCCGGGCGGCGTAAAGGTCTCATCGGGGTCATCTCCCCACCAGAGTGCAATTTCCTTCTGCTCCTGGGTCAGGGCCAGGTCGGTCTCGTAAACGCGGAGAAATTGCTCGTAGTACGGCGATCCAGGAACGGTATCGTAAGGAATAAAACCGGGTGCCTCCATATTGTAATTTGCCGGCACGAACGGACGGTTTCTTCCCCAGTGCGGATGCAGGGGGTGGTGACTGAAGGACTGCGCAAAAAGTGGTGGCTTCCAGCTACCGGGAAAATCAGGGTGAACCAATGCTTTATCAAAATTCCGCAGGTAAGCCCGGTGGCCACCGTCCTGCTTGGACCATTCGAAGATGGCCCGCGCCATGCGCTGGCCGAAGGCAACGGACCGCCGGGCTACCGCAGCAGGTACCAGCCCGCTCCGGTAGCTGGCAATTTCCGCTTCCAGCGAGTCGATGGCCGTCTTATTTGCGTCTGACGTATGATGATAAAGACTGCGTAAGATTTCAGCCTGGCCGGCGCTCAGCGCCAGCGCGTAATCATATTCGCTCCCGCCGTCCGGCGTGGGTAATACGGGCAACTCACTCAGTTGCCCGGCCAAACTCCGCTGCTCAGGATAACCGGGTACGGCCGTTTCGTACATGGTCAGGCCTATGTAACCGAAACAACGGGAGGCGTAGGTAGGGCTATTGCCCGGGGTCCCCTTGGTAATCCTGAGCGTCATCTCGGCCCAGGCAGCGGGAATGGCTGCGTCAGGATAAGACGGTCCGCTGCAACCGCAGCAAATGACAAGCAAGAAAGCCAAAGCCCCGTAAAACAAGCTTTTTTGCTCGTTCGCCGAGGCGTAAGGAACGAGCTGACTCGCCGGCCGAGTGTTAATGCAC
>JAUIIF010000842.1 GCA_030431945.1 Bacteroidia bacterium
CCTGCTGGTCAGGTCACGCCCCAGTGCCATGAAGGGGTTGAGTACCTCCTCGTAGAAGACACTGGAATCGAAATCGAATAAGTCAAGCTCAGCGACCATACTCATGTCCAGAATATGGTCGCCAACGGCAATACCCACCCGCGGCGACTCGCCCGGTAAGGAGAAGATGCCCCAGGGAAGATTGTCCAGGGTGAAGTCGGAATCGGCGGGAATTTTAATCATGGGCAGGGGAAGGTAGGATGCAACCTGAAGGCGTTACTGCGCAATTATAACAGTTTATAACCAGGATTGGTGGTAGTCTCCGGTATCGATTTTAACGGCCTCTTCCGTAATCTGGAGCGGGGCAAACGTATCGATCATTACCGCCAGCTCCTCCGTGCCGGTATGGCCGATGCTGCCCTCGTAAGTGCCCGGATGAGGACCGTGGGGTATGCCACCGGGATGCAGCGATATGTACCCGGGGCCGATACCCGTGCGGCTCATGAAGTCGCCGTCCACGTAGTACAGCATTTCATCGGAGTCAATATTGGAATGATTGTACGGCGCCGGAATCGACAGGGGGTGGTAGTCGTACAAACGGGGGACAAAGGAGCAGATGACGAAAGACTTGGTCTCAAAGGTCTGGTGTACGGGCGGTGGCTGGTGTACCCGGCCGGTAATCGGTTCAAAATTGTGAATCGAGAATCCGTAGGGGAAGTTGTACCCATCCCAGCCGACCACGTCGAAGGGATGGGCAGCGTAAACCAGTTCGTGCAGTACGTCCTGCTTCTTAATTTTCAGCGTAAACTCTCCTTTTTCGGCGTGGGTCTCGAGGTCTTGCGGGAGCTTCAGGTCCCGTTCGCAGAACGGGGAGTGCTCCAGGAGCTGCCCGAAGTGGTTGCGGTAGCGCTTGGGGGTGTAGATCGGGTCTTTGGATTCGGCGAAGAGCAGCCGGTTATCGGTTGTGTCAAACTCAATCTGGTAGATCATGCCGCGGGGGATGATCAGGTAGTCACCGTAAGCAAAGGGGATGTTTCCCAGCAGCGTACGCAGCGTACCACTGCCCCGGTGGACAAAGAGCATTTCGTCAGCATCGGCGTTTTTGTAGAAATAGCTGGTGAGGGACTGGCGTGGCGCAGCCACGCCAATCTGCACCGTTGTATTAACCAGCAAGGCTTTACGACTGTCCAGAAAATCATCGGCCGGGGGCACGTCAAAACTGACCAGCTTGCGGCTCCTGATGGTCTTTGCTTCCGCTATTTTAGGCGCGACGTCCTGGCTGGAAGTGATTTCCCGCACCATGGTCGGGCGCTCCAGGTGATACAACAGGGAAGACATACCGTCAAAGCCGATGGTGCCGAAAAGTTGTTCGTGGTACAACGAACCGTCCGGCTTACGGAATTGCGTATGGCGTTTGGGCGGGATCTGGCCGAGTTTATGGTAGATGGGCATGACGTTACTTTGTTGTCAAGACAATAATCGCAAAATTAAGGGGAAAGTTCAGGTTCACCCGCTTTCCTGACCTATTTGTTCTGCGGAAGGGTGATTTATTTGCCGGAAGCCTTTCCGGTGCTGGTGACTGCACCAGCATTTGCGAAGCTTTCCACAACGGCTAAAGACTGCTGGTCAGGGGTAATCCACAATTTCTTTTTCGCCTGATTGCGTGGCGAAAATCTATTATACCTAAGCCGGAGTGGTTTAGCTACGCTGCTCCTGCGGGGTGGGACAATTAG
>JAUIIF010000143.1 GCA_030431945.1 Bacteroidia bacterium
GAGACAATCAATGTCATGACCCTGGGCGGGCTCGCGATCGCGGTGGGATCACTCGTTGATGACGCGATCATCGATGTCGAGAATGTCTTCCGACGACTGAAGCAGAACAGCACCAAACCCCAATCCGAGCAGCACCCAAAGCTCCGCGTCATCTTCGACGCGAGCAACGAGATCCGACCTGCGATGGTCTTCGCGACCATCATCATCGCGCTCGTCTTCCTCCCGCTCATGTTCCTCGAAGGAATCGAGGGGCGGTTCTTCCGACCGCTGGGCATCGCGTTCGTCGTGTCGATCCTCGCGTCATTGATCGTTGCGCTGACCGTCACCCCCGCGCTGTGCCGATACATGCTCCGCACCACACTCACAACGGGCGAGCACCGAGACGGATTCCTTGTCCGATTCCTGAAACGAATCTACGAACCCGCAGTTCGTCTCGCAATCCGGTTCCGCCTCATGGTCCTCTCGCTCGCCGCGATCGCGACCGGCGCGGCCCTCTGGCTCGCATCAACCTTCGGCACATCCTTCCTCCCCGAGTTCAACGAGGGCACCTTCACCGTCTTCCTCTCCGCGCCCCCCGGCACCTCCCTCGTCGCGAGCGATCGGATCGCATCATCCGTCGAGCAGCAACTCATCGCCGTCGAAGGCGATAAAATCCACGAGCGCAAAGGGCACCCCAATATAAAAGAGGCCCAAAACCATGAAGGCGATGTTGGCAAAGGGCTCTTTACTGTGGCTGTACAGCTCATAAATGAAAATCGTGAAAACCAGGGGGGAAAACAGGATGGCCGAAATGGTGATGAAGTTTTCCGGGTCGCTGATCTTCAGCAACTTCAGCACGGTGACCAGAAAAAAGGGGAGTAAGCCCAGCGCAACGCCGAAGAATTTTCTGATTTTATCCCGGCGGGTGTGCAGGTCGAGGGTCAGCCCCAAAAACTCCCACAGGCAACCGGCGGCAATAATCAGAAACAGCGCGGCGAAGGTGTAAGGGCCGGTGAAATGGCCGGCGGCCATGATGATAACGAAAATTACGGCTGTAACGAGCCTTCTCCAGAGTCCTTGCATGTGTGGTAGGGGTAAAATCGACTTAGCGCTGGCGGGTAAGATAAGCAAGTGCAGGGATTCCTGCCCCGGCCGGAAGCAACGGGGCCGTCAATCCTGGAAATAAGCCTTATCTTTTGGCGGCAAAAAAACCTAGTGTTCCATGGCTAAGGGTAAAAAGGATGACGACCTGAAACTGTACTATTCTATCGGAGAGGTAGCGGAACGCCTGGGCGTAAATGCTTCACAATTACGCTTTTGGGAAAATGAATTTGCCCACATAAAGCCTAATAAGAACAGCCGGGGGGAGCGTCGTTTTACCAAAGATAATATCCGCCAACTCGAAGAAATTGAGTATTTGCTCAAGGAGAGAGGGTTTACCATTGAAGGGGCCCGCAAAGAAATTGCCGCGGAGAAGAAGGGGACGCCGGAAAAACAGGAAGTGGTTGACCGGTTGCGGGAGGTGAAAGCCCGGTTATCCGGCTTACTGCCCAAGGGGTGAGCTACCCCCGCTAAGGCATCCGTTATTACCTTCGCATTTTATGGGATATATCCTTTATTACTGCTTGCTGTTACCACTTAGTTGGCTGCCACTTTCCTTCCTCTATGCCATTGGCCGCCTGTTTTACTGGCTCGGGTACGGGGTGTTCAAGTACCGCTACCAGGTGGTTTATGCAAACATCCGCAGATCGTTCCCGGACCGGACGGAGGAACAGGTGGAGCAGCTGGTGAAAAAATTTTACCGTTACTTTTTTGACAGCATCGCTGAATCCATCAAACTCTTTTCGCTCAGCGAAAAGGAAGCCGTAGCCCGCTGCAGGGTAGAGAACCCGGAATTGCTGGCCCCATTCGCTGCCGCCGGGCAAAGCGTCTTAGCCTACGGCGCTCACTACGCAAACTGGGAGTTTGCCGCGCTATCCTTTCCCGCGCAGTTTCCGGGCATGACGGTGATGGGGATCTACTCGCCATTAAAGAATGAAGTGATGGACCGGCTGACGTTTGCCAACCGCAGTCGTACCGGCCTGCACCTGGTCTCCCGCCGGAAGGTGGACGAGTACTACGCTGAGGACCCGGTCAGCCCGGCCCTCGAATTTTTCATTGCTGATCAATCGCCCAGCAACCACTTGTGGACTAAGGTCCACTGGACTCGTTTCCTGAAACAAATAACCAGCTTTTTGATGGGCCCCGAACGGTATGCCGTCCGGTACAACCGTCCGGTATTTTACATGACGCTGCGTATGGAAAAAAGAGGGCACTACGTGGCTAAACTTCACCCCGTCACCACTACTCCGCAGGAGACGGAGCCGGGCTTTATCACCGAAGCTTTCGTCCGCATCCTGGAGGGGGAGATCGAACGCGATCCGGTTCCCTGGCTCTGGACCCACCGCCGCTGGAAACGGGGCGTAGCCCCGGAGGCCGCAGCGGCTATGGAAGGCAGAGAATGGGTCGCCGGGGAGTACGAACGGTAAGTCAGGTGGCCTCCGGCTGATTGCCGACGGTAGGCAGGTACCGCAGTACGCCTTTGTCCATCGGGGTCCAGATGGCCGTTTTTACCCCAATCCGTCTGAGCCCGGTATTTACCCAGGTGTTGCAGGTCTTAAAGCAGGAGTAGTTGCCGTTGGCTTCGTAAAAACGATCGAGGGGCGTGTACCCCTCGCCCACGATCTCTGAGATTTGCCCCCGGCTGTCAGTCTGAAAAGAATCCATAATGTAGCCAAAGAGTGCTTCCAGTTGCGCGTCGGATAAATCCAGCTGCGACCAGGTACGGTTAATCACCCGGTGCTCCGTTACGTGCATGGCCGTGGGGCTGGGCAAAAACATGGCCCTCACGGCTACCTTGGCACTCAGGTCGGCCCAGGTAGGCGTGTCGAGGTAGAAGCCCTTGTCCCCCCAGCCAATGCCCAGGAATTGGGTTTCGGCACCGGGGCGGAGCTGGGTCAGCAGCTGCTCAGGAATGAGCTGGGTTGGTATAACAAAGTCAAGGTGCACGCCATTGGAAAAGGCGTAGAGCCGGTGCGGGCGTTTGGTGGCGGGTTGGTCCGTGTTGACGGGAATCCAGGTCAGCAAAAAGGAGAACAACACGTACAGAACGACGAAGGCCAGCAGGAACAATACCGTTCGCCCAAGAAAGATGAAAGCAGTCTTCATGGTGGTGAAGATAGGCTAATTTGTCCGCTGAGCGGTGGGTTTCCCCCCGCGCTTTCCCGGCGGGTAAAGCAGCTCACTCTTCGCATTAAGGCCGCTAGGGGAGCTTGCGCCGGTCCGGAACACTTTGTCTTAGGCTTGGGCACGCTGATCGCCAGATAGTACCTTTGCCACTGCCCTGATTTTTTTTACTACCAAAGTACCGTATGCCCACCACCACGCTCTGGACGCCCCCGGCGTCTTTTACCGATCATGCTAACCTGACGGCCTACCGGGCGTGGTTAGCCGCGAACCACGACCTGACTTTCACGGACTACGAGTCCCTCTGGACGTGGTCCACGGAAGAGCCCGCCCGTTTCTGGGAAACCATGGCGGCCTATTTCGACGTGCAGTTCCACGAACCGCCAACGGCCACCCTGCAGGGGACGATGCCTACGGCTTCCTGGTTTGCCGGGGCAACGCTCAATTACGCCGAGCACCTTTTCCGGCAGCGCGACGATGCCCGGCCGGCCCTCATCTTTCGCAATGAAACCGGTGGCTACGACCTTAGCTGGCGCGACCTCGAAACTCAGGTCATCGCCGTCCAGGACTGGCTGCGCAGCCGGGGCGTCGGCCCGGGCGACCGCGTAGCGGCATACCTGCCCAATATCCCGGAGGCGATCATCTGCTTCATCGCGGCCAACGGCCTGGGGGCCGTATGGTCTTGTTGTTCGCCGGATTTCGGCGTGGAGACGGTGATCGAACGCTTTAGCCAGATTGACCCCAAGGTCCTGATCGTGTGTGACGGCTACCGGTACAACGGCAAGCCCCACCACCGGCTTAAGGAAAGCAACGCCATCAGTAAAGGACTGAGGATCAGTGGCGTCAACACCCTGAGGGTTCCCTACCTGGAGCCGGAAACGAGAGCGCGGGATGCCGCCAGTTACTTCCCCGACCTGGCTCCTGTAACCTCCCCGGCATCCGGCGGCCGCGCCCCTGCCTCCGTCACTTTTACCCCCGTTCCTTTTGATCACCCGATCTGGGTGCTCTACTCTTCCGGGACCACGGGGCGGCCCAAAGCCATCACCCACAGCCACGGCGGTGTCCTGCTGGAACACCTGAAGTACCTGGCTTTTCATAATGACGCCAAAGCGGGGGAAAATTTCTTCTGGTTTACGACGACGGGCTGGATGATGTGGAACTTCCTGCAGGCCAGCATGCTCGTGGGGGCCGTTCCCGTACTGTACGACGGCAGCCCGGGCTACCCTTCGCTGGACCGCCTGTGGACCCTGGCGGAACAACTGCCCATCCACCATTTTGGCACCAGTGCCCCTTACCTGACGGCCTGTATGAAAAAGGGGCTGGAACCCGGTAAAATAGCAGACTTGAGCGCCCTGCGCTCCCTGGGTAGTACCGGCGCACCACTGCCCCCCGAAGCCTTCGACTGGGTATATTCCGCCGTTAAGCAAGACCTGTGGCTTTGCTCCATGAGCGGCGGAACCGACGTTTGTACAGCCTTCGTGGGGGGCATTCCGGGCCGGCCCGTGCGCCGGGGCATGATCCAGGGGCGGGCACTGGGCTGTGCTCTCCACGCTTTTGATGAGGCGGGGACGCAGGTGCAGGGAACGTTGGGGGAGATGGTAATTACCCAGCCGATGCCCTCCATGCCCATCTATTTCTGGAACGATGAAGGTAACGCCCGCTACCGGGCCAGCTATTTTGCTGATTTCCCCGGGCAGTGGCGCCACGGCGACTGGATCAGGATCGAAGCAGATGGCCAGCTGATCATTCAGGGCCGGTCCGATGCCACCCTGAACCGCAAGGGCGTACGGATCGGTACGGCAGAAATATACCGGGTGCTGGACCAGATTCCGGGGCTACAGGACAGCCTGGTGCTCAACCTGGAACGGCCCGATGGCTCGGACCATATGCCGCTCTACGTCGTCGTCACGGACGCCCTGACCGATGCACTGAAAGACACCATCAACCAGGAACTCAAAACACAGTGCTCTCCGCGGCACGTGCCGGATGAGATCATTGCCGTTCCGGATATTCCCTACACGCTGAGTGGTAAAAAAATGGAGGTTCCCGTCAAGAAAATACTGCTGGGGATGGACGTCAGTAAATCACTTAACCGCGATGCAGTCCGTAACCCGGAGGCCCTGGACTGGTTTTTGCAACAGCCCAAACAGCAAGCCTAAACGTCTACGACCTCCGGCATTTTCTGGTCCGCTTCCCAGGCCAGGATAAGTCCTTCCAATTCATCCGCCGATAGGTAGTACTTCTCGAGTCGGGCCTTGTAGTGCGGGGGCAGGGTGGCGTGCTCCATAAGGTATTGTTTAGTGGCGCGGACTTCCGCGCCAAAGCCATGGTTGACGGCAATGGTATCGGCCACGCGCTCCGCTTTGCGCATGTACCTTGACCACAGGGCGTAGCCCAGTCCGAAACTGATCATGCCCAGAACCGGCCGGTTGAGGTAATCAACAATGTGCCCCAGCTCGTGGGCGAACCAGCCGATCACCACTTCCTTGGGTAATTCCTGCACGAGAACGTGCTCGGTTACTTCCAGGTGGTCGCTAAAGTCTACGCGGTAGTGCCGGGAGTGGCGGCGGAAGAAATCGAGATTCAGGACGGGTTGCGCACGCATCGTGCTCCGGCGCATGGCCGTCTTCCGCAGATAGATGGGGCGCTGGTGCAGCTCAGGGTAAGCGGCTAGGGTTTCTGCAAACCACTGGCGTAATTCAGGACGTTGGACGTTTTGGAAAATGATGTTTGCTGGAGCTTTCATGTGTTCTTTATAACCACGTTCAACGGGAGCATGTTGGATTTTTTTTGAGGAGCACCGAACACCAGGAAAATGCAGGAGGTATTATTAAGTGCAAGCGGCATACAAATAACCACTTGTTATTCAATTAATTAAAAACCATATCAGCATGTTACGTTACGCCCTTATCTTCTTTATTGTTGCCATCATTGCCGGAGTTCTTGGTTTCGGTGGTATCGCCGGAGGCCTTGCTTCCATTGCCCAGGTACTATTCTACATCTTCATTGTGCTGCTCGTCGTGAGCCTGGTCTCCAGCCTGCTCAAGAAAGCCTAGAACAGAACGTAAAAAAATAATTACGCTACGTATTAAGTCGTGCCGGATCTCGATTCCGGTACGACTTAATCATTAAATAAAAACGACTATGTTGACCCGCCTTTTAGCCAGCTTTCTTCTCACTTCGTTGTCCCTTTCGGCACTTCTTGCTCAGGCTGATCCCGAACCGGTATCCAGCCCGCAACGGGGTACTACGTACGCTGACGAAACAGCAATCTGGTACGAAGAACCACTCGTCTGGCTCGGACTTCTGGTGATTGTTTTACTGATTGTCTTTCTCGCCATCCGGCGTAAGAATGCTCCCGTCAATAATCGCCTGCATAAGTATTAAGCTCGGAATATCAAGGCACCAATAAATTCATTGCTTTTAAAGCGAATGATTCCGGGTCGTGTAACTGCACCATTGAAAAAGCCCCGCTCAACACTGTTGAGCGGGGCTTTTTTCAGAGAGCCGTCCATCGGACTCGAACCGACGACCTATTCATTACGAATGAATTGCTCTACCAACTGAGCTAGGACGGCTTATTTGCGGAGCGCAAAGATAAGCAAGGTCTGGGAATAGACCAATAGGGAAAGGCAGGTGCTAAGAAAAAAATCTGAGCGGGGACAAACGAGTTGTCACCCATTACCCACGCTGCCCCCTGTCACGCTGTCGATCTATCCCGTTTACCCCTTCTACCACATCTAAATCCTGCCTATCTTTGCCCCCGTTTATGAGTAATCAGCAATCAGAAATCGCCCGCCGTCGTACTTTCGGCATCGTTGCCCACCCGGATGCCGGTAAGACCACGCTAACCGAAAAGCTGCTGCTTTTCGGTGGCGCCATCCAGGTAGCCGGAGCGGTCAAGAGCAACAAGATAAAAAAGAGTACAACGTCTGACTTTATGGAGATCGAGCGCCAGCGGGGCATCTCCGTAGCGACCTCCGTAATGGCCTTCGACTATGAGGACAAGAAGATCAACATCCTCGATACGCCGGGCCACAAGGACTTTGCGGAGGATACTTATCGTACCCTGACGGCCGTCGACTCCGTCATCGTAGTGATCGACGTGGCTAAGGGCGTGGAAGAACAGACGGAAAAACTCGTAGAAGTATGCCGGATGCGCAAAACGCCGGTCATCGTCTTCATCAATAAAATGGATCGCCCGGGCAAGGAAAGTTTTGACCTGCTCGACGAAGTCGAACAAAAGCTCCAACTCCCCTGCACGCCGCTGAGTTGGCCGATCGGTATGGGCGATCGCTGCCAGGGGGTGTACAACATCTTCGAACAGCGCCTCGTCCTCTTCCGGCCCGATAACAAACAGGGCCGGCCCGAAGAAACCATCGAATTCGATAACCTGGAAGATCCGGAACTGGACAAGCTGGTCGGCGAAGCCGCTGCCATGGAACTGCGCGCCGAAGTGGAAATGATCAGTGAGGTGTACCCACCTTTTGACCGCCAGGAGTACCTGAGCCAGGAGACCAGTCCCGTCTTTTTCGGCTCCGCGGTAAACAACTTCGGCGTCAAGGAACTGCTTGATTGTTTCGTCAAAATCGCCCCGGAACCCCGGCCCCGGCCGGCCGAGGAACGGGCGGTACTGCCCAACGAAGACAAGTTCTCGGGCTTCGTCTTCAAGATTCACGCGAACATGGACCCGCGGCACCGCGACCGGATTGCCTTCCTGCGCATCTGCTCCGGTACCTTCGAGCGCAATACCAACTACCTGCACGTGCGGCAGGGCCGCAAGATGAAGTTTGCCAACCCGACGAGCTTTATGGCTGACCGGAAAGAAGTGGTGGACGAAGCTTTCGCCGGCGACGTGGTCGGCCTCTACGACTCGGGGAACTTCAAGATCGGGGATACCCTGACCGAAGGCGAAGAACTGCACTTCAAAGGCATCCCCAGTTTCAGCCCCGAGCAATTCCGGCGGGTGTACAACGGTGACCCCCTCAAATCCAAGCAACTGGCCAAGGGCCTGGATCAGCTGATGGACGAAGGCGTCGCCCAGCTCTTCACCCGGGAAGTGGACAACGCCCAGATCATCGGCTGTGTCGGTGCCCTCCAGTTCGACGTCATCCAGTACCGCCTGGAGCACGAATACGGCGCCACCGTCCAGTACGAACCCATCAACCTGCACAAGGCCCTCTGGGTAACCTGCCCAGATGAGGCAGCCCTTCAGGCGTTCAAGGACCGCCGCCGGCAGCACATCGGCTACGATAAGGAAGGCCGCCTGGTCTACCTGGCCGACAGCGCCTGGACCCTACAAATGGCGCAGGATAACCATCCGGAGGTCGTGTTTCACGCGACGAGTGAGTTGTAAGGAAAGGAAATTGGCAGGATGGGGGAGAGCGTTAATCCCAAACGGATAAAATTTGACGGCCCGAGTCAAGTATATGTAAACTCTGCCACTAGAGGCTCCCACACGCCCTGCACTTCCCCGAAATCACCCCGTTAAAATTTTCCGCCAGGTACCCTTTGGGTAGGTTGACGGATACTTCCGTCGTCAGGCACTCCACCCGGTCACACTGCAGGCAGCGGAAATGAAAGTGGTTGTGGGAGTGCTCTTCCTGATGACTGCAGTCTTCGCAAAGGGCAAAGTACTGTTTGCCGTCGTCAGCAACGATGCGGTGAGCAATCCCGTCTTCACAAAAACGATTCAGGATACGGTAAATCGTCGCCCGGTCTACGGACCCCGCCAGGGTGTCGAGCAGCTTGTCGTGGCTCAGGGCCGTATTGGCGCGCTCAAGCGCGGAGAGGACGGCGGTTTTAGAGGGCGTATTCCGGCGTTTCATTGTTAATGCGATTTTGTCGCGTTAATTATTGCGACTCTATTGCAATAATACGAATAAGCGTCGTAAATTTGGCCCATCAACCC
>JAUIIF010000843.1 GCA_030431945.1 Bacteroidia bacterium
CACGCTCAATCGGGTGGCGGCCGACGGCCCGTATCATTTTTACCAGCTGCTCCGTGCTGAGGGCGGGGTTTTGTTCGGCACCGGCCATGGCATAAATCCTGGTGGTATCGTCAATGGTTCCGTCAATATCGTCCACGCCAAAAGCCAGGCTGAGCTGGGCAGTTGTTTGGCCGATCATCGGCCAGTACGCCTTGACGTGATCGAAATTATCCAGGTAAATGCGTCCGATGGCATAGTTACGCAGATCTTCTACCACCGTGCTTTCCGGCAAGTGACTCAACTCATTATTCTGATTCCGGAATTTAAGCGGGATGAAGGTCTGGAAGCCTCCCGTCTTATCCTGAAGCTGCCGCAATTTTTCCAGATGGTCAATCCGATGACGGTATTCTTCAATATGCCCGTACAACATGGTGGCGTTGGAGCGCATGCCCAATTCGTGCCAGATTTCGTGAATCCGTAACCATTCCTCACCGGAGCACTTCCCGCCGGCAATCTGGTCCCGGATTTCCGGATGAAAGATTTCCGCACCGCCCCCCGGCATGCTCTGCAAACCAGCCTCTTTCATCAGGGCCATCCCTTCCTCATAGCTGATTTTTGCCTTCTTGAAGATGTAGTGGTACTCTACTGGTGTCAGGGCCTTAACGTGCAAATCCGGCCGGTGCTCCCGGATGCGCCGGAAGAGTTCCGTATAAAAGGGCACATCGTACTGAGGCAGTACCCCGCCGACGATGTGGACTTCGGTAACCGGTTGGTCATCGTATTTCTTCACGATGTCCATAATGTCTTCGAGACTGTATTCCCAGCCATCTTCCCGCTTCTTGATGCGCCGGCTGTAGCTGCAGAAAGTGCAGGTGTACAGGCATACATTAGTCGGCTCCACGTGAAAATTCCGGTTAAAGTAAGTCTTATCGCCGTGGCGCTTTTCCCGGACAAAATTGGCCAGTGCCCCCAGGTAACCCAACGGGCCTTCCTCGTAGAGGAGTTGTCCTTCTTCCGGCGAAATCCGTTCACCGGCGTATACTTTTTCGGCGATGGTCCGTAAACCGGGGGCCAGCTGTTGGTCACGGAGAATAGTCGCAAGGGAAGGGCTGCTCATGGGGCAAAGTTCGGGGCTGAATAATGGAAATAGAACAGGTGAACTAACTTTCAGTTTTTACTGAAAGTATTTTTTTCCAGTTTATTTTACTGGGGCGCGGTCGCAGGTGCCGGATAATTGATAAGGAGCAGGCAAAAGCGCGGGGGTAGGCCTTTGCTTAAAGGATTTCCGTCAGTACATTCACAACGACGCCTTTGCCCTTCCGCCATTCGCGCCGGTAACGGACGGTCAGAGCCGCTCCGATGAGTAAACGATGCTGGCGTCTTAGGGCCACCGGCATTTCCAGTTCGAGCGGGCTGCCCGTTGCGTCCACGAGGGTCAGTCCATCGGCAGTCAATTGGCTGATGGTGCCGGCCAGGCGCCATTCCCAGGGGGGCTCGGCAGTAACGCGGGCAGGTGGATCAGGCGGCGGCTTTTTATCACTGGAATAAAGGGCTTGCTCCCTGGTTTTCACGGACTGCACGTCCGACCACTTATCGTCGACCTCATCGTCCATCCGGAGGGTCCGCAGGAGTGGACAAGTCAGCAAAAGTTCTTCCGAGAGTCTCTCCATCAGCAGTTCCCGCTGGCTGGCCTCGGCAGCTACCAGGTTGTAGTTTTCCATTAACGCT
>JAUIIF010000844.1 GCA_030431945.1 Bacteroidia bacterium
GGACGTCATAATGGCTCATGCCTTCGAGCTTGCTGACGTGCGCAATTTCGGGCGGACCGAGGGCGTGCAGCTTCAGGTTAGGGTACAGCTCCTTCAGCTCGCTGAACAGTTTGCAGTAGTAGTCCAGCCCCAGGTCAGGGTGATGCCCGCCCTGGAGCAGCAATTGCTCTCCACCAAAAGCAAACGTCTCCTCTATCTTCTGCTTGTACTCCTCAATACTGGTAATGTAACTTTCTTCGTGCCCGGGCCGCCGGTAAAAATTGCAGAACTTGCAGTTGGCAATACAGACATTGGTGGTGTTGGAGTTGCGGTCAATGATCCAGGTAACGGTCTTTTCCGGTACGGCCTGAAAGCGCAGCTGGTTGGCCACGTACATCAAATCAGCCGTATCTGCATTTTCCAGCAGAAACACCCCTTCTTCAGCGGTTAGCCATTCCTTGTTCAGTCCCTTTTCGAGTAAGTCCGCGACGATCATATGTTGTACTTGAGGCAATAGAACAGCCGGAGGCGGAGGAGGTTGCGCGAACTTTCATTTTTTATTGAAAGTTTCTACAGCCAGCGGTAAATCTTCCGTACCAGGCTGACTACTTTATCCGTATACGGCGGGTAAGCCGCGCTCAGGTCAAGGTAGCGCCGCTCCATTACCGGGCGTTCATTACTGAACTCAATGAACCCGTGGTGACCAAAAGACTTGCCGATACCGGAGTTGTTTACTCCCCCGAAGGGTACGCTTGCACTTCCGCCACCCAGCAGGTATTCATTGACGAGCGCGCCGCCGGAACTCGTTGCTTGGAGTAGTTGCTTAATGGTGGACCGATTCTCCGACTGAATGTAAAAAGCCAGGGCCTTCGGCCGGCGGTTGATGATCGTAATGGCTTCCTCCAGGGTTCTGAAGGTCATCACCGGCCAGACGGGACCAAAAATTTCCTCCTGCATCACGTCCATTTCTTCCGTGACGTTGGTCAGGATCGTGGGCGCAATGAAGCGTTCGGCAGGGTCTGTTTCTCCGCCGTGGGCCAGGGTGGCTCCCTGGCGGAGCGCACCATCCAGCAATCCCTTGATCCGGTCGAAATGACGGTCGTTGATGATGCGGGCGTAGCTACGGGAGGCCTGCACGTCCTCCCCGTAAAAACGGGTAATGGCCGCTTTCAGGGCCTGCACGTAATCTTCCGCAATGCTTTCGTGAATCAAGAGGTAGTCCGGCGCAATGCACGTCTGCCCGGCATTAAAGAATTTCCCCCAGACGGAATTGCTGGCGGACTTTTTCAGGTTGACCCCCTCGTCAATGATGGCAGGGGATTTCCCCCCCAGCTCCAGGGTTACGCTGGTCAGGTTTTTTGCTGCTGCGGCCATAACCTTCTTGCCGATGGCCGGGCTGCCGGTAAAGAAGATGTGGTCAAAAGGAAGCGTGGTCAAAAAGGCGGAGGTGTCACCTTCTCCGGTGACCACTTTGATTTCCCGTTCATCAAAAATCTCGTCCAGCATTACCCGGATATACTCCGTCGTGACCGGGCTGAACTCCGAGGGTTTTACGATGGCCGTACAGCCGGCGCTGATGGCGTAGATCAGCGGGATCAGGGTAAGATTGAAGGGGTAATTCCAGGGGGAGATGATCAAAACGCTTCCCTTCGGCTCGTAAATAATGTAATTGCGCATTCCCGTCAGGGATAGGGGGACGGGGAGCTTCGTCGGCTCCATCCAGCGCT
>JAUIIF010000845.1 GCA_030431945.1 Bacteroidia bacterium
GACGCCTGACTTCGAGCGGATGAAAGCCGCCCTGAAGAGCAACGTCGTCTTTGACGGCCGCAACCTCTACGACCTGCGCCGTATGGTCGAGGCCGGGTTTTACTACGACAGCATCGGGCGGAGTACCGTGAGTTAACCTCCACTACTTAGCCATGGACCTCCTCATCCGAAAAGAAAAGGTTTCTGATTACCCTGCCGTAGCAGCACTCATTGAACGGGCATTTCTTACCGAAGCAATGAGCGACCACCGGGAGCACATCCTGGTGGACCGTCTGCGCCAAACACCGGGCTTTGTACCGGAGCTCAGTTTAGTAGCCGAAGTGAACCATACTGTCGTGGGCCATATTCTGCTGACCGAGATCCTGATCAAGGGGACAACGCACGAAAGCCAGTCCCTCGCCCTGGCACCGGTGAGTGTTTTACCCGCCTGGCAGGGGAGGGGAATTGGGAGTAAGCTCATCGAGGCGGCCCACGAGCGGGCGCGGCAATTAGGGTATGCTTCCGTCCTCTTGCTGGGGCACGCAACGTACTACCCCCGTTTTGGCTACCAGCCCGCTACCACTTTCGGGATTGAGCTTCCTTTTCCGGCACCGCCGGAAAATTGCCTGGCGCTGGAACTACGGCCGGGAGGGCTGGCCAACAGTGGCGGAGCGGCCTGCTACCCTCCCGTTTTCTTTGGTGAGGATTCATCTGCCAAAGATTAAACTCCTTCTCGCCTGACGCATTATCTTGCGGACCGCCGGGAGCTTCCCCAGGGCACTTGCGAATATTTTTTCTACGAAATCATCGGCCCCATGAAAATAGCCCTCATTGGTACTGCTTACCCTTACCGTGGGGGCCTGGCCGCTTTCAACGAGCGGCTGGCGACGGAACTGGCAAAGGACCATGAGGTAACGATTTATACCTTCACGTTGCAGTATCCCGATTTCCTCTTTCCGGGAAAATCTCAGTACGCTGAAGGCCCGCCTCCGGCGGGCTTACGAATCATTCGCTGCCTCAACTCCGTCAACCCCCTGAGCTGGTGGCGGACGGGCCGGCAAATTAAAAAGGAGAACTACGATCTGGCGATCATCGGTTTCTGGCTGCCCTTCATGGGGCCGGCGCTGGGCACGGTGGGCCGCCTCGTCGGCTGCCCCGTCATCTCCGTTGTCCACAACATCATCCCGCACGAACCACGGCCCGGCGACGTGGCCTTTGCCCGCTATTACTGCGGTGCTTCCGCCGGGTTCCTGTCGATGACGGACGCTGTGGCAGCAGACCTCCAGCGCTTCATTGGTGATAAGCCCTCCCTGGTTTCCCCGCACCCGGTCTACGATCATTTCGGTGCGCGCACGGACCGGGAGACGGCCCTGGCCAGACTGGGGCTCGACCCAGACTACGACTACCTGTTGTTCTTCGGGCTTATCCGGGATTACAAAGGCCTTGACCTCCTGCTGGAAGCCTTCGGTGATGACCGGTTCCGGGGGCGTAAAGTCCGGTTGCTGGTCGCGGGAGAGTTCTACACCGACCGGGCACCGTACGACGAGCTTATCGCTAAAAATGAACTGACGGACCGGGTTGTCCTCCGGGCCGAGTTTATTCCGGACGAGCAAGTCGCCGATTATTTCAACGCCGCCGACCTGGTGGTACAACCCTATAAAACGGCCACCCAGAGCGGCGTTACCCAGATTGCTTATCATTTTGAAAAGCCGATGATTGTCACG
>JAUIIF010000144.1 GCA_030431945.1 Bacteroidia bacterium
TAATTTTTTCAGCAGGTCACGCCCCGGGAAGTAGGCCGTACTGCCCAGTTCTTCCTCGATGCGGAGCAGCTGGTTGTACTTCGCGATCCGGTCGGAGCGGCTGGCGGAGCCCGTCTTGATCTGTCCGCAGTTGAGCGCAACGGCCAGGTCGGCGATGGTTACGTCTTCCGTTTCTCCGGAGCGGTGGCTCATAACGCTGGTGTAGCCGGCGCGGTGGGCCATGGTCACCGTATTGATGGTCTCCGTCAGGGAACCGATTTGATTTACCTTGACGAGGATAGAGTTGGCGCTGCCTTCGGCGATGCCGCGGCTCAGGCGCTCTACGTTAGTGACGAACAGGTCGTCCCCCACCAGCTGGCAGCGGTCGCCAAAGCTGTTGTTCAGGGCGGCCCAGCCTTTCCAGTCGTCTTCATCGAGGCCGTCTTCGATGGAAAAGATCGGGTACTTATCTACCCAGTTCTTCCAGTAGTCAACCATCGCGCCGGACTCGATCTTACGTCCGTCGGACTTGTGGAAGTGATAAACACCTTCTTTGGCATCAAAGAATTCGGAAGCAGCAGCATCCATGGCGATCATCATGTCCTCTCCGGGCTTGTAGCCGGCGGATTCAATACTCTTCAGGACGATTTCAATTGCCTCCTCGTTGCTCTTGATGTCCGGGGCAAAGCCGCCTTCATCCCCCACATTGGTGCTGTAGCCTTTGCTCTTCAGTACCTTTTTGAGGTGGTGAAAAGTTTCCACACCCATCCGGAGGGCTTCACTGAACGTATCGGCGCCCAGTGGAATAATCATGAACTCCTGAAAATCGATGCTGTTGTCCGCGTGGCTGCCGCCATTGAGGATGTTCATCATCGGCACGGGCATCGTGTGGGCATTTACCCCACCGACGTAGCGGTAGAGCGGCAGGTTTTGCTCGATGGCGGCTGCCTTGGCGCAGGCCAGGGAAACCCCGAGAATGGCGTTAGCACCTAGCTTGCTTTTATTGGGCGTACCATCCAGCTCGATCATTGTTTCGTCGATGTACCGCTGGTCAGTGACGTCTACGCCAAGCAGCTCTTCGGCGATTTTTTCTTCCACGTTCGCTACGGCCTTAAGCACTCCTTTACCGAGGTAAACGTCTTTGTCGTCATCACGAAGTTCTACGGCTTCGTACTTACCGGTACTGGCGCCGGAGGGCACAGCGGCGCGGCCAACCGCACCGTCACCGGTTACCACCTCTACTTCTACGGTGGGGTTGCCACGGCTATCAAGAATTTGCCGGGCGCGTACATCTAGGATACTGCTCATAATTTTTAGTTCTTTTGTTCTTTACGCTTTTAGTTTATTGGGGGTGGCGCGGCCGCCGGTGCGGGGGTGGGATAAGGGAGCCAGGTGAAGCAGACAGTTGTCCTCCCGGCGGTTATCCTTTCCGCTCCTTGATCAGGTCGATAAATTGATCGAACAGGTAATCCGCATCGTGTGGGCCCGGACTGGCCTCCGGGTGGTACTGTACACTAAACGCGGGCTTACCGACAATGCGGATGCCTTCGATGGTATCATCGTTCAGGTTCCGGTGCGTTACTTCTACCCGGTCCAGGTTTTGTGCAATTGCCTCCGGGCTGACCCCAAAGCCGTGATTCTGGCTGGTGATTTCTGATTTGCCGGTAAGCAGATTTTTTACCGGGTGGTTGATACCACGGTGACCGTGGTGCATTTTGTAGGTCGGGATATCTACCGCCCGGGCCAGGATCTGGTGGCCGAGGCAGATGCCAAACATTGGCCGGTCTGCGGCCAGCATCTCTTTGGCCGTATCCACGGCGTAATCCATTGCACCAGGATCCCCGGGACCGTTGGAAATGAAAAGACCGTCCGGATTAAACGCCATGATGTCCTCCATCTTAGCCTTAGCCGGAAATACCTTTACAAAGCAGTCTCTTTTCAGGAAATTCCGGAGGATGTTCTGCTTCGTTCCCAAATCCAGCACCGCTACCCGGTAAGTAGCATTTTCCTTTCCCAGGGTGTAAGCCTCCTTAGTGGTTACTTTGCTCGACAGTTCCAGACCGTCCATGTCGGGGGCCTTGGCCAGCAGCTTTTTCAGTTCCTCCAGGTCAAATATTTCACTGGAAATAATGCCGTTCATCGCCCCCTTGGTACGGATGTGGCGGACGATGGCCCGGGTGTCGACATCACTGATGCCCACCAGTCCTTCCCCTTCCAGATAATCCTGAATGGAGCTGTCCGCCATTTGCCGGCTGTACGGCACGGTAAAGTTTTTACAAATCAAGCCGGCAATTTTCACGCTGCCGGACTCTGTATCCGCAGCGGCGGTACCGTAGTTACCAATGTGGGCATTGGTCGTTACCAGCAACTGACCGAAATAAGAAGGATCGGTGAAGACTTCCTGGTAGCCGGTCATGCCGGTATTAAAGCAGATTTCACCGGTAGTTGTACCAATCTTACCGGCGGCTTTTCCTTCGTAGTAGGTTCCGTCGGCGAGGAGGAGGATGGCGCGTGATTCACTCATGATTTTCTGGGCGGGGTCAAATTCACGCAAAGATAGGAAATGCTAGGGCTTACTGCTTAGTCCCGGACATTATGTTTCCGTTATGTACGATGGCGAAAGGGTTGCCGAAGGCAATTCTCCCGCCACATTTCCCTGCTTCGCCCAACTGGCCGGAAGCCGATGCGGGCCGTTGGCTACCGCGCAATGGTAAAGTCGCGACCGTAGCCAAAACTACGGGGATACTGCGGGCGGCCGAGGTAGCGCTCCGTTATTGCCGGCAGCGCCTGTTCCAGATAATCCTTAAGCTCATTAGCCGATACGGCACCGTCTTTGCTTTCATCCGCCTTTCCCGCCAGGCCTTCCAGCAAGGCATACGTGAAGGCGCCATGGCCCAGCGCGTCGAACTCTGCCGCCAATTGCTCAGAGTCCGTAGCCGTTAGCCAGTGTGTACCCGTCGTACGTGCCAGACTGGCAATGGCTTTTTCCTCCACTGCACCGCGGCTCGCGGCCGTCATTTCAGAAAGGGCTCCTCCACTCTGGCAGGCATCCAACACGAAAAGTTGCCGCTCAGCGGCTACGGCAGTACTCAACTTGCGCAGCGTTGCGGCGGCGATTCCCCGCTGAACGACGCCTTGTTGCGGATCGAAGGGGTCAGTTACCTCATACGGGACGAGATAGAAATCGCCCTTTTCGCGGTCCGGGACAATGCCGTGCCCCGCAAAGTAAAAAAGGAACAGGTCATTCGGTCCGGCCGCTGCCACTACGGTCTGCAGCTGGGCCAGAATACCGGCCTGGGTAGCCCCCTGGTTGCGGATATTGTATTGCCGGATGTTTCCGGCCAGGGACGCCATGCGGGCCGCAAACTGCTGGTCAATGGCGGCGGCGTCAGCCGCCGCGTAGTTAAGGTTATAGCTCGGGTTTGCGTAATTGTCAATGCCTACGGTCACCAGGTGCACCGTTACCTCCGGTGGCCCGGTGGGCCCACCGGGCCGGGCAACGGGTTTAGCAGGCCTAACCGCTGCTGTATTATCCGTAAAAGCTACCGTGAGGTAAGCGGGCGGGCTCTCCGTCTGTTGCCGGTTAATCGCTACGGCCCGAAAGGCATTGTTCCCGGGGAGCAGACGGACGCGATAGCGCCGCTCGTTCCCCACCGTTTCCGGCTCGTCATCGGTTACGATAAGGTTACGTTCCCCGTCGCCCAGTAATTTTCCGTTACGGTACAGGCGCAGCTCCGCCAGGCCGTCCTGCGGCGCACTGCCCTTTACCACGATTATGGCATCCTGCGTCCGCGCCTGCACGAAATGCACGTCCTCCGGTTCCGCATCGTCTTCCACGATAAGGTTCCGGGTGCCGCCAGGCTGGTACCCGATCTCGACGGAAGGGGCCGGGCGCAGCTGATTGATGTTCGGAGGTGCAACGGGCGTGGCGGGGGGGAGGCGATTAAATATTTCTGCCGCCAGCCCCGGTGTGAAAAAGCTACCGAAGAGTTGCTCCAGGGCCACCCGCTGCGTTCCGATCCGGTAATACATTTTTTGCATGGCGCCCGCCGTGGCATCAAAACGACCGTCCGGGGCGACCAGCGCCCAGTCGTCGCTGTCTGCATACCGCACCAGGGAGGCTACGTACTTGCGGCTGCGCAGGTCAAAGATGCGCAACACCCCTTCCCGGCCGGCAAAAGCGGCAAAATCATCTCCGAAAAAAACACCGAGATCGAAGGGAATGTCTTCCCCCGGCACCCGCAGCAGGTGTTCCTGATTGGTACCGAAATCGTAAACGTAAGCCCGGTTATCGTGGGTGTAGACGGCCCTGTTCTGCTCCTCATTGAACCGCGTTTGGTAAGGGAACCGCCCCGGCGGAAGCGGATGCCGGGAGATTTCGCGCCCGTCCGTGGTACTGAATGTGGCAAAATTTTCGAAAATTTCTGCCGTAATCCGCTTACCGTCCGGGCTGAAGACCGGGTGTTCCCACCGGCCCTGCACCTCCCATACAGGCTTCCCCGTGGAGCATTGGACGAGCCGGGTGTGGGTCATCGTATTCTGGCTTCCGGGTATTTTTTTAGCTACGGACAGCAACAACAGGGTACCATCAGGATTAAGGGCAGCATCCTCCCCGAAATATTTATCCTCCCCGGCCAACGTTCCCCGGGCGGTGGATTTATGCGTCGCGGTATTCATCAACAAATAACCGTCTGCGGCGACTACGGCCAGCCACTTACCACTTGCAGCTGCCGCCACCGCTTTGGCATCCTTGAAGCCGGATTTAAATCTTTTAACCTCCGGGTGTGCCGCTGCGTCCCGGTAGGAAAAAATGTCTCCGCCGGAGGTGGCGGAGGGTGCTGCCAGCAGGTTACCGGTACTGTTGTAGGACAGTCTGCCGGAGGCGTGGCGGCCGTCAGGGCCGCCGTAAGGCAGTACCTGGCGATTGACAAAACGCAGGGTTTTTATCTCTCCCCTGCCCCAGCTGAGCTGATTACCGGCCGCGCTGCCCGCAAGCTGAACCGGTGGCAAAACGGTTTCTCCGATAAGCTGAGGAAGCCGCAAGTCAGGCAGCGAATAAGCCTTGATCAGGTGTGTTTGGTTATCCGCCAGGTACAACTTCCCTTCCGGGCCGGCAGCCACCACCCGGTCCGTTTCCGGTGGCATTGTGTACATGGAGGGCTGACCGGTGAGGTAGCTACCGTGGGCCAGGCGCTCTTCGGTATTGGCCCAGTAGAATTTCGCCGTCGCTGCGTCAAAAGCCATCGTGTGTACCAGGTCGCGGCGCTCCAGCTCCTTACTGGTAGTGGCCAGCCGCCAACGCTCTTCGCCCGCGGTAGTCCGCACGCCGAAGGCGGCTGTTTCTACGAAGAACAGGTCACCCGCCGGGGTAAAACGACGGGCGTTTGCGGCCATCACCGGGCGCCCGCCGCTCGTGGGAATCAGGTGGGATACAGCATCTCCCTGGACCAACAGCAGGTTGCTGCCCTGCGGATCAAGATCGAGCTGCGCGACCTTCCGGTCGCTACTCCGTTCGATGGTGGCCAGTAAGCGCGGCACGCCCCCCGGTACCGTTACGGCGTAGACCTGCAGGGGGTCCTCCCCCGTACTGTTCTTCCGTTGGGTCAGGTAGTAGAGTTCCTGCTTGCGGGGGTGGAAACACACACCCGTGGTGTTCCAGCCATCCCAGCCGGCCACCTCGCGCCAGCTTTCCCGTTCCAGCAGGTGAATACGGTTGAACGCAGCGACGGCCAGGTAGCGTTCATCAGGGCTGAAGGCCAGGTCTCGGGACATATTACCCGGACGAAAAGTATGCAACTCCCGCCCCGAGGCTGCATCCCAGATTTTCACCGTTTCGTCGATACTGCTACTTGCCAGCCAACCGCCGGAGGGGCTGACTTCGAGGTGAAGCAAATCACGGGTATGGCCGGCAGGAACCACCAATTCCGGCACCTGTGCCGGCAGGAAATACGGGAGCAAAAGCAACAGTCCGAGCGAAAGAAAGCGTCTGATAATCATTCGCCAAAGTTCGGCAACCGGAACGGCGTGGGCAAGTAGATTAACGTGATATCAGTAAGCTGGCGGGTCGTTTATTCCTTACGGTATTTATGCTGGCAGGGCTCAATACACAGGTAGCTGATGATCAGGGCCGGGCCCTGCTGTTCGAAGGTGATCGGCGATCCGCCGGTGGTAAAACAGCCTGCTGGTTCCAGGCGGTTGGCTGCGGGAAAATACTGGCCGCTTCCATCTTCGTCGCCGTTGGTGTTGAAGCTGCAAATGTTTCCCGCAGAGGTGTAGGTGCCATCCGCCCGGAAGGTGATGCGACGATCACTGTTTACGGACTCAAAAGTCCCCGAACCATCGCCGGGGTCCGCCAGGACTTCCACGAGGCGCCAAGTGCCCACCAGTTCCTGAGATCCGGCAAGGTCCTCCTTTTCACAGGCGACAAACAACAGGCAGAATACAGGAATAAAAAAATAGCAGCGTTTCATGTTTACGGGGGATTATCGGGTTAAAAGCGGCAGAAAAGCCACTTACCTGGTAAGACGTAAACTCGTAACGGGGCGTTGGGATTCGGGGCGTTAAATACTTTAACGGAACAGCCTGGCGTACGCTCCCTGTTTTGCTCAGAGGATTTTTTCGTCCCGCAGCGCCTGTTGTAATGCGTCTGCTCCGGTAAACCGGATACTTGCCAGGCCCAGCTCCCTGGCGGCCTGTACGTTCCGCAGGCTGTCATCGATGAAGAGGCAGCCCGAAAAATCACCCAGTCCGTAGGTTTTGGCCAGGTGGAGGTAAATGTCCGGATTAGGTTTTTTCATTTTCACCTCACCGGAGACCATAATATCTTCGAAAAGCTGCAGGAAGGCAAAATTTTCCCGCGCCCAGGGAAACAGTTCGGCACTCCAGTTGGTGAGGGCCAGCAGGCGGTAATTACCCGAGGCATGCAGGCTTTTGAGAATAGCTACGGTACCGGGGATGGGGCCGCTGAAATGCTCCGTCCAGCGATCGTAGTACATCCTGATCTCACGCTCCCACTCCGGATATTCCGCCACGAGCAAATCGGTGGCCTCCGCAACGGGCCGGCCCCGGTCCTGTTCTTCGTTCCAGTCCAGGTGCGTGATGTTGTTGACGAACCAATCTGCCTCTTCCGGCGTGGGGAACACCTTGTTGTAGAGCAGGCGGGGGTTCCAGCCGATGAGTACGTTGCCGATGTCGAAGATGATGGTATGGGTTCGCATAAATTACCGTTGTTTTTCCGTGGTGCGTTCGGACGAGGGGGGGCATCCTGACGCAAGCAGGGCGGGGCCGCAGGTGCGGGGTTCAGCCTCCAGCAGCAGGGAAAAGCGGCCGGCCGTACCGCCCCTGCTCCTGATGTCTGCGCATGGCACCTGCGGCCGCGCCCGAAACCGGTTCAGGAACAGTTCCTAAAATCAATTCCGGGCATTTTGCCCTGAGGGCCGGCGCAGGCTTTTCCGCTTTGATTGTCGTTACTTTTCTAAATCCGCGATCTTGCCCATACGGCGCAGCTGCCGCTCCAGCCCCTGGTAGGTAGCCCCCAGGAAACTGTCCACCAGGGTTTGGGCCAGGGCTATCCCGATAACGCGACCACCGAGGCAAATCATGTTCATATCGTCGTGCTCGACGCCCTGCGCGGCGGAATAAGACTCATTGATCAGGCAGGCCCGCACGTTTTTAATCTTATTGGCGGCAATGCTTGCCCCAACCCCGGAACCGCAGCAGGCAATGCCCCGGTCTACTTCTCCGGCTCCCACGGCCCGGGCCAGGGGCACTACGTAGTCCGGAAAATCGTCTTTGGCATCGTAGCTGTACGCGCCAAAATCCTTGATGGTATACCCCTGCTTTTCGAGATATTCCTGCAATTGTTGTTTGAGTTCTATGCCCCCGTGGTCGGTGGCGATGCCGATAGTCATCGTAGGTTGATTTTATGTTCTGGGCTAAAATTACTTCGCCCGCACCGTAAACCTTACGAAAAGTCGCCACCTTTGCTATATATATCCGGCCGGTAAGTTTGTGGCCAACCCCTTGTATGATAAAATCTTTTGAAAATGCCCAGCACGCTTGATCCTCACGTCCTCGTTATCTTCGGTGCCTCCGGAGACCTGGCCCAGCGTAAACTTATACCTGCCGTTTTTGACCTTTACCGCGGCGGCTATTTGCCAGATAATTTTGCGCTCCTCGGTGCCTCCCGTACTAATTTTTCTGACGACGACTTCCGGGAAAAAGTCGTTTTCAATAATGAGCATTTTGAGCAGAACGACGCTACGGATGAAGACGTAAAGGCTTTCTCCAAAAAACTCTTTTATCAGGACCTGGCGACGTACGATGGTGAGGAGGACATCAACGGGCTGGCGAAACGGTTGCAGCAGCTCGATCAGGACTTCAACGTCGGCCAGAACTACATATTCTACCTGTCCACCCCACCCAAGCTCTACAGCACCATTCCCGGTGCCCTGGCCAGGGCGGGCCTGAACGCCAATAAAGAAGGCTGGGCGCGGTTGATTGTGGAAAAGCCCTTTGGTTACGACGAGGCTTCCGCGATTAAGCTGAACAGCGACATCCAGGAGCACTTCCCGGAGAATACCATTTACCGGATTGACCATTACCTCGGCAAGGAAACCGTACAAAACCTGCTGGTTACGCGTTTTGCCAATGGTTTTTTCGAGCCACTCTGGAATCGTAATTACGTGCAGTCCGTTCAGATCACGGCTGCGGAAACCGTAGGGGTGGGTAGCCGGGGCGGCTACTATGACGAAAGCGGCGCCATGCGTGATATGGTCCAGAACCATTTACTGCAGGTCCTGGCCCACGTGGCGATGGAGCCTCCCATCCGGGCCGATGCGCCCTCCATCCGGGATGAAAAATTGAAGTTGTTTAAATCTTTACGTCCCATTAAAAGACAGGACGTCAAGAACCAGGTCATCCGGGCGCAGTACACGGCCGGCCGCACCAAGGGCGGCGATGTAGTCGGCTACCGGGAAGCCCAGGGCGTACCGGATGACAGCCGGACGGAGACCTTCGTCGGCATGAAATTCTTCATCGACAATTGGCGCTGGGCGGGCGTACCTTTTTACGTACGTACG